>JALZAJ010000256.1 GCA_030948465.1 Bacteroidota bacterium | reverse complement strand
AGAAAATTGGTGGAAGAAATAAAAATGATACATGCCACCTTATATGGACGATGCTAAATAACCTTAAATAAGATTTTATGAATCTCTTAGAAAATAAAGTTGCCGTTGTAACCGGTGGAAGTCGCGGCATAGGCGAAGCGATCGTATTGAAGCTTGCTGAAAGTGGTGCCCATATTGCTTTTACATACGTTAGCAGTGATGAGAAAGCAAAGTCGTTGGAAGAAAAAGTAAAGTCATTTGGCGTAAATGCAAAAGCATATAAAAGTAACGCAGGTGTTTATACGGATTGTGAAACTATGGTAAATGATGTCGTAAAAGAATTTGGAACAGTTGACATTTGCGTGAACAATGCCGGAATTTCCAAAGACAATTTATTGCTTCGCATGACACCCGATCAATGGGATGAAGTAATGACTACCAATCTTAAGAGTGTTTATAACATGACCAAACAGGTGATACGTCCCATGATGAAATCAAAAAAAGGCAGCATCATAAATATGAGCTCAATTATCGGCATTCGCGGCAATGCCGGGCAGAGCAGCTACGCGGCAAGCAAAGCCGGCATAATTGGTTTTACCAAATCAATAGCTGCGGAACTTGGAAGCCGCAATGTGAGATGTAATGCCATTGCTCCTGGGTTTATTGAAACCGATATGACACACTATTTGAAAGATGGTGACGCTTCAAAATCTTTCCTTGAAAAAATTCCCCTGGGTAGATTTGGCAGCGCAGAAGAAATTGCCAACGTAACTTTATTTCTTGCAAGCGATATGAGTTCTTATATAACAGGCCAGGTAATAAGCACCTGTGGGGGATTGAACATGTAATGTTTTTTTTTAAGAAAAAAATTAACAGAAACCGCTTATTTTTTTAATAGTAAAAATATATTTTTGCGCCCTTTGATGATCAAAAAATTCATAACCATATTTTTTTTACTGTTGTTTATCACGCAGGTATTACCCCTCAGGCAGGTTGGGCAACTAATTGCCAAAGCCACCATGACGGAGGAACTTCCTGATTCAGGATCTTCGAAAACTACAGCAGGTTTTGACGGAAAATGGATTGTAATAACAGGAAGTGTTCTAAACAATTCCGGATCCTTTCATAGATCTCAATATTCTTATATCCACTTTTCTGAAACGCTTCCCTTTCGTCTTGCAAGCGATATTCAAACACCTCCTCCGGATTTAAATAGCTAATAGTTTTCTTATTTAATTTTTATGGCCACTTTTAAAGTGGTATTTATTAGTCTATTTAATATCATTAAAATGCAAAAATTTTTCAAAAATTTTGGTGCGGATCTATCTGCATCGATCGTAGTATTTTTAGTAGCATTGCCTTTATGTCTTGGCATTGCTTTGGGATCGGGAGCGCCTATGTTTGCCGGTATTATCGGCGGTATCGTTGGCGGAATTATTATAGGATCACTCAGCGGTTCATCTTTAAGCGTAAGTGGTCCGGCTGCGGGTCTCACCGTGGTGGTTGCAACTGCTCTTATCATGCTTCCGTCTTTTGAAGCCTTTTTGCTCGCGGTAGTAATTGCAGGGGTTTTCCAGGTGATACTGGGGTTCTTAAAAGCAGGTGTAATTGGAGATTATATTCCCTCGTCGGTAATCAAAGGAATGCTTGCCGCAATAGGGCTTATTTTAATACTAAAGCAAATTCCGCATTTGCTTGGATACGATGCTAACTTTGAAGGCGATGATTCTTTCATTCAGGAAAATAAAGAAAACACGTTCAGTGGTATTATCAATTCTTTAAGTCATAGCTCTCCTATGGCGATTATTATTGGAACGGTATCGTTGCTCATTCAAATAGTTTGGGATAAGGTATTGGTAAAAAAAGCAAAAATTTTTAGATTGATCCCTGCGCCTTTAGTCGTTGTATTGGCTGCCGTGTTTATGAATATGTTTCTTCTAAATCCTGATCACCCATGGTCGCTGCGTAACGGTCATTTGGTTACCATTCCCGTTGCCGGATCTTTCGGCGATTTTATCACATTTTTTAAATTCCCATCTCTAAAATTTCTGGATTATCCAAAAGTGTGGACTGCAGCTTTTACCATTGCATTGGTAGCAAGCCTGGAAACATTATTGAATATTGAGGCGGCCGATGAAATGGATCCTTACAAAAGAGTTACACCAGGTAACCGCGAGCTTAAAGCCCAGGGAATCGGAAATATGTTTTCAGGATTATTAGGAGGGCTGCCGCTTACTTCGGTAATAGTAAGAACATCAGCTAACGTAAACGCAGGAGCGAAATCAAAAACATCTGCCATTATGCACGGTGTGCTGCTATTATTAAGTGTTGCTTTTATTCCTAAAATACTAAATCTTATTCCACTTTCCGCCCTGGCTGCAGTGCTTATTTACATTGGTTATAAACTTGCAAAGCCTTCGCTATTTAAAAGTTTTTATAAAAAGGGCATGGATCAATTTCTTCCTTTTGTCATTACTATTACAGCCATTTTATTTACCGATTTGCTGGCGGGAATTATAATTGGAATAGGTGCAGGATTATTTTTTGTACTAAGAAGTAATTTTAAAACATCTGTATTTGTAGTGAATGATAAGAATAATTACTTATTCCGGCTGAGAAAGGACGTATCTTTTTTAAACAAGCCTATCCTAAAAAGAAAGCTGGAAGAAGTACCCGCCAACTCCTATGTACATATTGACGCTTTGCGTGCTGATTTTATTGACAAAGACATTATAGAAGTTATCAATGATTTTTTAAAGCATGCCCATTTGAAAAATATAAAAGTGGACGTGAAAAAAAGTGCGTTGAAGCCAATGCATCTGCTTTTTTCTGAAGACCATATTTTGGCTCAGAAGACATCAGAAAGCACAACGGTGCCTGAAAAAGAAACCGTAAGTTAGCATAGCTTTTAAATAGTATCTTTTGAATACAGCACTAATATCTATACTAAACAGAGCAATAAGGCTTAATTGCATTATTGTATTTAAATAACAATTCTAAATTTTTAATATATGACTTCATACGAAAAACTTCTTTTAAAAAACAAAGAGTGGGCGCAGGAGCAAATTGAAGATGATCCCGCCTTTTTTAAAAGATTATCTTCTTTACAAACGCCGGAATTTTTATGGATTGGATGCAGCGACAGCAGGGTGCCTGCCGATAAAATTACTGGCACCCAGCCCGGTGAAATTTTCGTGCATCGCAACATTGCAAATATGGTGGTTCATACCGATGTGAATCTTTTAAGTGTGCTGGATTACGCAGTAAATCATTTGAAAGTAAAACATGTTATTGTATGCGGCCATTACGGTTGCGGCGGAATAAAGGCCGCGATGACTAATCATGATTATAAATACATCCTGAACATGTGGTTGCGTAATATTAAAGATGTTTACCGGCTGCACCGTGAGGAACTGATGGAAATCTCCGATGAAGAACTGCGCACCGACAGGCTTGTTGAGCTGAATGTGATGGAACAGGTAATGCATCTTTCCAAAACTTCTATAATTCAGAGAGCCTGGAAAAATGAACAACGGCCACAACTGCATGGCTGGGTATATGGCCTTAAAGATGGCTTGATCAACCCGGTTTTTGAAATGGATGCCGGTACTCACATCGATCCATTATTCGAATACGATGATTTGTAAGGAATGCCTGGTTTAGTTTTACTGAAATAAATTAACTGTGGCTGAATTCCGGTAGCAACCGTAATTCAGCCACAATTTTTTAGGACTTAAATCTTGCAAAAAACTTTCGGAGTAACCACTAATGAAAAAATAAAATATTAATTATCCTTTAACAATGGATGTTTTTTTGGGCTTACTCTTAAAATTAGTGATGGCGTTTTTTGAAAAATCGCTCAATATTAATTTACCGCTTATAGCCGCTCTTTCATTTAAAAGCATATCCCAGCTTTCTGTTCCTTTCCAGAAAACTCTTTTTATTTCCATCATGGCTTCGGGGCTGGTGTGCGCAAGAGAGTTTGCAAGCCTGTAAAGAGATTCGTCCATATTTTGCACCGATTCATGCACTTCAGCATATAAACCTTTTTTCTTGGCCCAGTCAGCATTTCTCCAGAGAGTTGCGTCTATGGCAAGCTGGCTAAAGGCAGATATTCCGATTTTTCTTTCAACTGCGGGTCCTACCACAAACGGTCCTATACCAATGGAGAGTTCACTTAATTTTATCTCTGCTATATTTAAAGCTATTGCATAGTCGCACGCAGCCGCAATGCCCACGCCCCCGCCAACACATTTACCATGAATGCGGCCGATGATTAATTTGTTGCATTTTCGCATGCCATTGATAAGATTGGCAAATCTCTGAAAAAAATGCAATCCTTCTCTTTCATTTTTTATAGAAGCCAGCTCATCAAAGCTGGCGCCGGCACAAAAAGCGCCTTCACCGCCGCTTTTAAGGATCACCACCTTCGATTCATGCGTGGAGTAATAATGTATTTCCTGGGTTATTTGCTCAAGAATTTTTCCTGGTAAAGAATTGCTTTGAGGATGAAAAAATTCAATAGTTGTTATGCCGTGTTCTGTGTGAGATTTTACGTAGCCGTCCATTTGTTAAGAGATAAAAAGTTTGAATGATAAAAAAGCGGGGAACATCTTAAGAAATCAATTTGTTATGAATAAAAGATTATTATTCATTGAAGGTAAAAATAAAATGAGAAAAGATTTTCTATTCATTGTCAAAATTATTAAAAACTCCGTGGAATATAAGGCCTTCGCCAAAATCAACTATGATAGCGACACCCATGTTTAGTGAATATGCTTTGAAGCACTTCTGAAGTTTCACTTTGATTAGTTTTCTTTACTTTGTACCATTTAAATCAAAAAATCTTTTTTATGAAAAGAGAAATTACTTCCTGGTATAGCCCATCCCTTAATAAAGACATGCCCATCGTAACGTATGGCGATTATGGATTTGCTCTTTTACTGGTGCCCACTGCGGCGGCCGATTACCTTGAGTATGAGCGTTTTCAACTGATCGATTCTATTGCTCCATTTATTGATTCAGGAAAAGTGAAAGTATTTTCTATAAACAGTATTAATACCGAAAGCTGGCTTAATAATGAAATGCAGGGTGAGCACAAAGGCATCCGGCACAATCAATTCAACAGGTATGTTTTCGACGAAGTAATTCCTTTTATTAAAAACAGCACCTCTTATGAGGCACCCATTATAGTGAGCGGCGCCAGCTTCGGCGCCCTGCATAGCATGAACTTATTTTTAAAAAGGCCCGATCTTATCAATGGCGTTATTGCTATGAGCGGCGTGTATAACCTTCATGAATACACGAAAGGCTTTAATGACGACCAGGTTTATTTTAACTCCCCTGAAGATTATCTTCCGGGCCTTACAGACGAATGGTATTTAGATAACATAAGAAAAAGTCATCACATCCACATA
>JALZAJ010000241.1 GCA_030948465.1 Bacteroidota bacterium | reverse complement strand
CCCTTCAGGGAGGATTTAGGAGGGTTCAATGCGCATGTTCCACTTCTTCTATATAAAATTTTTCAGAATCCAATTTTTCTATCGGTGTCATTTTCTGTTTATAATTTTCGCCACTGGTTTTTAAGATCGCTTTAATTTCGGCCAGGGCTATTACCGGGAAATATTTTGCAAAAAGGAAATAGCAGGTAAAGAAAAGCCCGAATGTTCCCAGGTAAAAACCGACCTCCCAAATGGTTGGGCTATAATAGGTGCTCCATGATGACGGCAAAAAGTCGCGATAGATAGAGGTAACGATAATTACGAAACGCTCGAACCACATACCTACATTTATCAATACTGACATGAAGAAAGTAAAGGTTACATTTCTTCTTAATTTTCTGGACCAAAATATCTGCGGTGACACTACATTGCAAAACATCATACCGTAATATGCCCAGCCATAAGGGCTGAAAATATTTACACGGTTCTGGCGGAAAGCCCACCATTCGTATTGATTTTGTCCATACCATGCAATAAATAATTCTGTTAGGTAAGCACAGCCCACAATAGATCCGGTAAGGACAATAACCTTGTTCATCGCTTCAATATGCCCAACGGTAATATAATCTTCGAGATGTAAAACCTTACGGGTTATTATTAAAAGCGATTGTACCATCGCAAAACCGGAGAATATAGCGCCGGCAACGAAATAAGGTGGAAATATAGTGGTATGCCAGCCCGGTACAACCGATGTAGCAAAGTCAAAAGATACGATCGTGTGAACTGACAATACCAGAGGTGTGGCTAATCCCGCTAACACCAAAGAAAGACTTTCGTGGCGTTGCCAGTGTTTGGTACTTCCTGTCCAGCCAAAGGATGCAAGGCCGTAAAACATTTTTCGGAATTTTGTTTTAGCCCTGTCCCGTACGGTTGCCAGGTCAGGCAACAATCCTGAGTACCAAAATAATAATGAAACGGTAAAATAGGTAGATACCGCAAATACGTCCCACAAAAGCGCTGAGTTAAAGTTCGGCCAAACAGGTCCGCGTGAGTTTGGATAAGGCATAACATAAAAACCTACCCATACACGGCCCATGTGAAAAATAGGGAACATTCCGGCACATATAACGGCAAAAATTGTCATTGCTTCAGCCGCCCTGTTTACGCCCGTTCTCCAGCCCTGCCTGAATAATAATAGGATAGCAGAAATAAGCGTACCAGCATGACCGATACCGATCCACCAAACAAAATTGGTAATATCCCAACCCCAGCCGATTGTATGATTCAGGTTCCATTGACCTATTCCGTAGACCACTTCACGATAAACAGAGTAAACTCCAAATAATAAAAGCAGGACCGAGATGGAAAAGCCAATCCACCAAAGCATGCCCGGCTTTACTTCTATGGGACTGATTATGTCTTCAGTTACCTGGTGATAATCTTTATCTCCATCTACCAAAGGCTCCCGCAGTTGCGATTCGTATTTTAATAATGACATACTTTATTTAGCTTTTAGCTATAAATGAAATCTGAAACTTATCAATTTTTATTCTAAAGTAAATTTTAACTATGATCTTCTTCCTTCATCAAATTGCCCACTTCGCGATCAGTATTTCTCACCTTTACCAGGTAGTTTACATTACTAAGTACGTGTAACTCTTCCAGCACATAATATTTTCTTTCCTTTTGCTCTCTTAATCTAAGCTGAGAAATTTTACTGTCCTTATCATTTACGTTTCCAAACATGATTGCGTGAGTGGGACAAGCTTGCATGCATGCCGTTTTAACTTCCTGATCTTTCAGAGGCCGGTCTTCCTTTTTAGCATTTAGTTTCCCTTCCTGCAAACGCTGCACACAAAAGCTGCATTTTTCCATCACTCCCCTGGAGCGAACCGTTACGTCAGGATTCAATACCATTCTTTCGAGATCCTCATTTAATTCTGCTGTTGCATCAGAAATGATTCCACGCTGGTTATCAGGAAAACTATCTGCGCCATTATAATCCGCCCAATTGAAACGGCGTACTTTATAAGGGCAGTTATTTGCGCAATATTTAGTGCCGATACAACGGTTATAGATCATTTGATTAAGCCCCTCGCTGCTATGATTGGTTGCAGATACAGGGCAAACATTTTCACAAGGCGCGTTATCACAATGCTGGCAAAGCATAGGCTGAAAAACTACGTCCGGGTTTTGGGGATCGCCGGTAAAGTAGCGGTCAATTCGTAGCCACTGCATATCATGGTACCTTGAAACCTCGTATTTGCCCACGGTTGAAATATTATTTTCAGCTACGCAGGCTACCGTACAAGCGGAGCAGCCAATACAGGTATTGAGATCAATGCTCATTCCCCACTTAATACCCGGTTTGTCATACGTGGGATACAAGGTTGCATCCCTGACAAAACTTTCGCCGTATTTTTCCAGCTCTTCTTTTTCTTCCTTATTCATTTTACCCGGATGGGTTTTGAAATCGGCAAGAGTGGTTTCACGTACGATCGGCCTTCCTTCTGTGATGTTGTGTACCTGGGTTTGGGCAATCGGAAAAGTATCGCCGGTTTTGTCGATGGTTACTATCCCTGAATAAGAAACAGAGGTTCCGTTAAATGATGCAAGGGGATATACATTTTTACCGACGCCATTTGCGGCGGGTCCAATAAATTCTGCTGTCTTTTCTTTATTATTACTTTGCCTGCCATAACCTACAGCCATTGCAATTACATTAGGGTGCGTACCCGGAATAATCAATACCGGAAGCTCTATTGTTTTGCTATTAACCGTTATCTTAATAACGGGCTTATGTACGTTTACTTCATATTTATCAGAATCACGCCGGTTATATATGTCGATGCCAAACAAGGATTTTCCCATTTGCGGTGATATCATAGCATAGTTGTCCCATGTTGCTTTTGAAATAGGATCACTCACTTCCTGAAGCCATGCATTATTAGCACGGTTACCAGTTCCCATGGATACTTTTTCATAAAGTACCATTTCAATATCTCCCCCTTTTACACTTCCGATTTTTGTCTCGGCGTCACCGATATTTCCTGCGAAGGGAGCAGTGCTCATTGCTATCGCGGCAACCGGAGGTTCGGCAGCGGATTTTTTTTCAGTTGTGTCCGGTTTTTGTTCTGATTGATTTACTCCTGCAGTCGCAGATGTAAGATCATTTATATTTACAAAAGCCGATTGTGTCTTTAGCTGCGAATTTTCAATAACACCATCCTGTATAAACTTTTCAAAATTAGTAAGGCCTCCCAGTTTTGTCATCCAGTAATTTCTGAAATAGGCTTCATAGTCATTTGGATTACCCGTAAGCTTAAGAAGAGAACTTTCAAACTGGCGTGTTTTAAATAATGGATGAATAATGGGTTGTATCACACTATAGTAACCCGTTTGCGGTTCCGAATCGCCCCAGCATTCAAGCCAGTGATGGGAGGGAACTACATATTTGCAAAGCTCTGTTGTTTCGTCCATCTTTTCACTGAAGGAAATAGTAACCGGGCATTTTTTTACGCCAGCAGCAAATTTTTCTGATGCAAAAAAACTATAAACGGGATTTGCACCATACACTAAAAGCGTTCCTACATTTCCTGAATTGAGGTCATCTGTAAGAGTCACCATGTCTGCGTCTAAGCCTTGACGATAGTTTACCGGAGTGCTCCAGTCAATAGTTTTACCGCCGGCTCCTATCGCTTCGTTTATCGCGTTTACGATTGTCTGCACATTAGGATCATTACTGCCGCAAACTACTAAAGCCGCGCCCTTATTCGCAGAAAGTTCCGCTGCAGCTTTTTTAATGCCTTCTGATAATTTACCGGTAACATTGGAAGTTGTACCGCCTCCTAACGCACCTAATAAAGCCAATGCGACAGCACCTGTTTCAGAAGGCTTATGAACATAACGGTCATCTGCATTGGCGCCCGTAATGCTATAATGACTTTCAAATTGAAAATGCCTGCTCATGGCGGGATTATCTTCGTTGATGCGTCTCGTAGCAGCATATTGGTTTGCAAAAACCACGGGGCTTAACCATGTTGCTAAAAAGTCTGCTCCAAGGCTAACAATCACTTTCGCGTTTTCGAAATGATAAGCCGGTATAGCCTTTTTACCATAAGAAGTTTGGTTGGCCATTATTAATCCACTGTATGAAACGGCATCATATTGCACATGGCGACTGCCAGGATATTTTGCAAGAAACTCTGAAATTATCTGTTTAGTTGTTGGAGAGGTAACGGACGAAGTAAGTAACACCACAGGCTTACCCATGTTCGCTGCCATAGCATCAAGCATCATCTTATCTATTACTTCAAAAGTAGCTTCTTTACGTTGCGCCATGGGATAACGCAAACGGCTCGTATCGTAGAGATCTAAAACAGAAGACTGGCAACGGGCGGAGGTTCCCCCGTTAGTAAGTGATGAAAGATCATTTCCTTCAATTTTAATCGGTCTTCCTTCTCTTTGTTTTACAACTACCGGAATAGCGTCACCATCATTTATATAAGTAGAAGCATAATAATTGGAAACGCCGGGAAGCATGTCATCCGGCTTATTTAAAAAAGGAATTGTTTTGCGTACAGGCATTTCACAACTTGCTGCAAGAGCGGCTGCGGCTGTGCTAAAACCCATGTATTTCAAAAAATCCCTTCTTGGAGTTTTTGCATCAAATATATTTTCATTGGCAAGTTCTTCAAATGGCAATTCTTCGCTGAATTCATTTTTTAATGCCTTCTGCTCCGATTCACTTTGATGAAAGTCTTCAAAATTTTGCCAATACTTTTTATCGCTCATTTATATTTGTTTGAAATTCTCTGATTGCTCATTGCAAAATGAATTTATTATCCTCTTAATGAAAGAATAATTTTAATAATGACATTTCTGACACTCGGTGCCGCCAATTTTTTCAACCGTAACACTGTCGTATTTATTATTCTTTATATCCTCATGAAATTTTTCATAAATGCTGTAAAATTTATTACCGTGACCGTTACCGTCGTTAAACTGCACATTAGTTGTACGGTGGCAATTGACGCACCATCCCATGCTTAAATCGGCAAACTGCTTTACCTCACCCATTTTCTGAATTTCACCGTGGCATGTTTGGCATTGCACTCTTCCCACTTTTACGTGTTGGGAATGATTGAAATAAACGAAGTCAGGAAGGCTGTGAATGCGAACCCATTCTATTGGAGTTCCGGGTTTATCATATTTTTTCAGATCAGGATTCCACCCGGCGTATTTATATAATTTTTGAATTTCAGCATTAGGGTTTACAGAGGTGCCATCTTCGCGGAAGAGGGGTTCTCCGCCATATTCTTTCACAGCCATGTGGCAGTTCATGCACACATTAACCGATGGAATATTTGAATGCTTGCTGTCCTGTGCTCCGCTATGGCAATACAGGCAACTTATTTGATTAGTGCCTGCATGCACTTTATGGGAATAATATATTGGCTGAACCGGTTGATATCCCTGTTGTCTTCCAAGGCCCATAGCGCCTTGTACAAGAAAGTAGCCGCCGATCATAAAGAGAACTATAATAACCATCAGCAGGTACGCTTTGTTACGATAAAAGGGAACAGGATGAGGGCTTTTTAATCCTTCTTTTTCATCCGTTAACTTTTTAAGATTGCTGTTAACCTGTAACAGAGTTAAACCAATAATAGCTAATATGAGCGTGAGTATGCCATATAACAGAGAGTTATCTTCGCCGGTTTCGCCGGGTTGTGCGGGTGCGCCTTTCGTACCGGTTGGCGGTGTATAGTCATTAGCATATTTAAGAATAGCATCAATCTCATCTTTTTTTAACCCTGGAAAAGCAGTCATTACCACGCCTCCGGCTGCACCCTTCAATTGCTGCGCATAGGGGTCGGTGTTAACCATTGCGGTAGTATTGGCCACCCATTTATACACCCAATCTTTTGAGGGTTCTCTATCTCTTGCACCTTTTAGTGCAGGACCCACATAGGCAGCATCCGGTTTGTGACAACTTGCGCAATTTGCCTTAAACAGAGTTTCGCCATCGGCTGCAAATAAGAATTCCGGGGAAGAAATTAAAGCAAGAAGAAAAAGTAATGTAATAGTTTTTGTAAAAAGCCTGCTGAGTTGGTTCATACTCTGATTTCCTGTCTTATGATAATGGAAAAATAACTTTTCTGTCGCAAAAATAAGGCAGGATGTTGACAAACTGTTAACATTTTCATTTTTTTTTTAGCCTTGACAGACATGGCTTTTCAGGTCATTAATATTTTTCAGTTTCAATTAAATCGTTACATGTAACTACTGATTATTACAGTTGAAATTGATAGATCCATCGTTATTTCTTCTGCAAAAAATAATAGTCCCTAAGAACGAGGGATACAAATGAATACGTTTGAATTTTCGAATAAATAAAGAGAAAAATTTTTTCAATATTTTGCAGGAAAAGCAGGGGAAATTCTTTTAGCCCTGATAAGAGAATCAAATCCTTAAGATTAAAATAATTAAAGAAATATTACAGGACAATGAACAAATAAAACAGTATGAAAAATATCGCCGTCTTCGCATCGGGTGCCGGAACTAACGCTCAAAAAATAATTGATTATTTTAAAAATTCATCTCTGGGGAAAGTAAGCCTGATAGGCAGCAATAACCATTTAGCTGGGGTAGTTAAAATTGCAGCGGCTGAAAATATTCAGGTATTAATTTTTGACAAAAAAGAATTTAACGATTCAGGATACCTCCATGCCTTAAGAAGTGAATGCGTAGACTTTATTGCATTAGCAGGTTTTCTATGGAAAATTCCTGGTATTCTTATAGAAAATTTTCCCGGAAAAATAATAAATATTCATCCGGCCTTATTACCAGGTTACGGAGGAAAGGGAATGTATGGAAGTGCTGTACACGATGCAGTAATTAAGGCGGGGGAAAAACAAAGTGGCATTACAATTCATTACGTGGATGAAAAATATGATCATGGCAGAATAATTTTCCAGGCAACCTGCCCAACAGATAAAAATGAAACGGTGGATTCATTAGCCAAAAAAATTCATTTGCTTGAACACAAGTATTATCCATTGGAGATTGAAAAGATTTTAGAGAAAGAGGAATAACTGTTTATGTTTATCATTTAAAATAGTATTTTATGATGACACCGGCGCTTAGTGAACATAAAAAAAAATTTCAGCTCGAACGAATGATTTTATTCAGTGATGCCGTGTTTGCCATAGCTATTACCTTACTGGTTATCGATTTAAAAATTCCGGAAATTCCCGAACCAGTGACCGAACTGCGGGTCATTAATGCCTTTCTCGGCCTAATCCCAAAGCTTATAGGCTTCTTACTAAGTTTTTTCCTTATCGGCCTTTACTGGACGGTTCATCATCGCTTATTTGGGTTTGTAATTAACTACACGCAACGATTGCTTTGGATCAATCTTCTTTTTCTATTAGGCATTGTGCTGTTGCCTTTCAGTACGGCTTTTTACAGTGAGTACACTTTTAGTTTTCTCAAGACTCCTATTTCTATTTATTCAATCAACTTTTGCTATATTGGCCTTATGAGTTTTTTTATGTGGAGATATGTAAGCAATCCTAAGCATAATCTTTCAGAAAACTTACCCGCATCTGTTGCAAATTATTATACGTTCAGGGCCATGGCTATACCAGTAATTTTCGCTATAATAATTATTGTTTCTTATTT
This sequence comes from Bacteroidota bacterium, assembly GCA_030948465.1. Taxonomy (GTDB): domain Bacteria; phylum Bacteroidota; class Bacteroidia; order Chitinophagales; family Chitinophagaceae; genus Ginsengibacter. The sequence continues at coordinate 1,308 of JALZAJ010000241.1, read as the reverse complement.
CAATCCCAGATACGCAATCTATATTCCACCGCTCACACCGGTTATCATGTGGTTAATCGGAAAATACTATAAAAAGAAATTGGTTGCTTAATATAAGAGTGGCTAATTTTTATATGTTTCTAAAATGGGCGTTAAAAACACAGGGCGATGATTTGTAAATTAATTCAATATTGTAATATTACCTTTTATACCCATCTGTGAAAAAAACAGTACTCCGGAAATTTTATATTTCATTACTTTTTATTCAGCTTTTGAACGTCACCGATACGACGGCGCAAATTATTATTTCAGGGACCGTTTTTGATTCTACAAAACTTTATGTAGTTCCTGGCGTAAATGTTTCCAGTACGTCGGGACTTACCACTATCACGGATTCATTAGGAGCTTATCATATTACCGTTTCAAAAAAGGATTCGCTTAGTTTCTTTTACAAAGGAAAATCAACGGTAAAATTTCCGGTAGAGGCTATCAATAATTATAACTCATTCGACATATCCTTACGGATAAGAACAAACGATAAGTATAAGTTACTTAAGGGGGTTACTGTTTTTGCAGATACCTATCGCAGGGATTCCCTTGAAAACAGGATGGAATATTCTAAAATTTTCCATTTTGAAAAACCAACCATACGATCTGATTATGAACCGGGAGCCGCTGCAGGACTCGATCTTGATGAATTTATCCGTATGTTCCAATTTAGAAAAAACAAACAAAATCTAGCTTTTCAAAAGAGAATGGTGGAACAGGAACAGGACCGGTACGTCGATTACCGTTTCAGCTCCAAAGTACTTAACCGGATAACCGGCCTGAGCGGAGATAGTCTTACGAGGTATAAAAAGATGTACCGGCCTTCTTATCTTTTTACTATCAGCAGCAGCCTCACAGAATTTTATGAATACATTTTAAACACCTCTTACGCGTTTAAAAGACAAGAAGAAATTCAACAATAATTGATGTGTGAACAACGAACATGTAAATAAACTGACCGAAGTCTCAGGATTTACAATACCCCGCATTAAGATTTTTATAATGGCTTATCATTTCTTCCAGGTCAGCTTTTAATTTTTCATTTTCGTACTTGCAAATAGCAAGTGTGCTTTCAAGTTGCCTTTGGTGCCGGAGCGCATCCTGAAGCTCCATATCTTTTTTAAACAACTCGAGGTTCCTTCTTCTAAGGTCATCCGTTTCACTCAGAAGCTGGTTATAATTTTTTTGCAGCAACGCGAATTTTTCCCTCATCGTTATTTCGGAAAGTAAGAGTTGCTCAAGCTCTTTTTCCCTTTCGGCAGAGGCAGCAAGTTGCCGTTG
>JALZAJ010000185.1 GCA_030948465.1 Bacteroidota bacterium | reverse complement strand
GTCACTTCGTGCCGGTATAAAAATGATTTGGAAACATTTCTCATCAGGAAAGCAGCAGTTGCCCAGACCGGGCCTGCATCCATCTTTTCAGTTGCCTGCAATATTGTTACGCCCCATTCCCTTTCGTTATTAAGAATTGCCCAATCCAAAGAGCTTGATCCGCGATCGCCGGGAATTCCTGGATGAACAATAAAACACGTATATTTTTTCCAAATGTTTTCCGGAATAGCCGACTTTAAATAAGGAGCAATAATTAAATCGGGTTCATATTCGCTTACCGCATCTTCCATATTTTCGGGTGAAGATGCTATGTGCACTTTCACCTTATGATCGAGCCGGTCAAGCTCCACCCAGGCTCGCTGGCTCATGCCATTGAAAGAAGTTATGATAAATAAAATTTTCATTTATGCTTCCAGTTGTTCTGCCACTCCTGAATAATGATAATACGCTGCGCAGGCTCCTTCGTTAGAAACCATTGGGGCGCCTAAAGGACTAACGGGTTTACATTTTTTACCAAAGTGCTGGCACTCGAAAGGCTTTTTAATTCCTTTCATGATATCACCCGCAATACATTCCGGATTTTCGGGCGCTTCTTCAATTTGAATATCAAAAACCTTTTCAGCATTGAAGTCGCGATAGGCTTCTTTTACTTTATAACCGCTCATAGGAATAACCTCCATGCCACGCCAAAGCCGGTCCGTAACCTCAAATACCTGGTAGATCATTTGTTGGGCCGGTATGTTTCCTTCCTCTTTTACAATTCTTGCATATTGATTTTCTACTTTCGCCTCGCCTGCTTCCAATTGTTTAACAGTCATTAAAATACCCTCAAGCAAATCAACCGGTTCAAAACCGGTGATCACTATCGGAACTTTATATTTTTCTACCAATGGGTAATATTCATAAATACCCATGATGGCGCATACATGGCCTGCGCCAAGAAACCCATCCACTTTGCTGAGCTCATCATTCATCACTTCTTCTATGGCTGGCGGCACGAGCACATGCGAGGCAAGAATAGAATAATTTTTTACACCTTCTCTTTCTGCATGGATCACCGAGAGCGCATTGGCTGGAGCTGTTGTTTCAAAACCCACAGCAAAAAAAACTACTTGCCTATTGGGATTTTCTTTGGCAATTTTTACTGCCTCCAAGGGAGAATATAAAATGCGGACATCAGCGCCCCTTGCCTTTGCTTCGAGCAAACTCATACCGCTGCCAGGCACACGAATCATATCTCCATACGAGCAAAGAATCACGTTGTATTCCATTGCAAGATGCACGGCTTTATCAATTAAACTTACCGGTGTTACACATACCGGACAACCTGGCCCATGAATCATTTGAATATTCTCCGGCAACATATTCAGGATGCCATTTTTTACCAGGGAATGAGTTTGTCCCCCGCACACCTCCATGATGTTCCAGTTTCCTTTTACGTTTTGTTTAATCTCCTTTAAAAGCGCTTCCACGATTTCCGGCGAACGAAACTCTGATATGTACTTCATATAATTATGATTTAAGAACTATTAATTTAATTTTTAGCCACTGACACACGAAGGTTTATTTATTCTTTTATTTTTCTATAGTTGCTACAGCTACAATCATAACGCCAGCATATAATCAACAACCGTGGCTTCTGTAGGAACCGTTTCCAGCGAAGCTTCCTTTACCGGGAATTGCTAAACACATATTTTATAAATTATAGATTAACGTGAATTCGAGATAAGCTTTTTTTAAACATCTATATAACCCGACATCTGCATGAAACTAAGAAGGTTTTTTAATGACACTTTAAATCAAAAACTCTCCAAAGAAACCTTCTTGGTTTTAGCGAACTTCCGGTACTGAAAGTCACTGTTCTCAAAACACAAGGCCATATCTTGTTAGGTTACTTAGTAGAAACCTTTCAAATTTTCTTCAAAAATTGTATCAATTATTTCTTCCTTATTTTTCTTCCTTATATCATTATCATAGTAAACCATTTGCCCAAAAGAAATATTTTCATCATTGGGTGATAGATTTTTATGAAAAA
>JALZAJ010000179.1 GCA_030948465.1 Bacteroidota bacterium | reverse complement strand
AACCCAATATCCATCATATTAAACCAGGTTACAATGGAAAAAATAGTAATCCAAATTCCATATTTTTCCTTATTAAGCAGATCGATTGTGAATGGTATCAGAATAAAGGAAGTTAATATACTTAATCCTTTTACGCCGAATGAGCCAAGAATATTCTTTTTTACGACAATCGTTCTTTTAGAGCCCGCTAATAAATATTTATTTATGAACGCCATCATAGAATTTAGACCGATGTTTTAGTAATATATTTTTATGGTAGCCGTTGTACTTCCGAAAACTCCGGCTATCTTGTTTCAAAACTATGATTATTCAGGTCCAATTTATTAGGAATATGTAATAAACTATTATCGACTATAAAGAAGTTATACTGCTAAAAACCGGGGAATGTTATAGCACAATAACGGATTAATAGAATTTGTAAACCCGCAGGATGGATTTGGCCAATTGTGCGCTGGCAAGTGCTTGGAGGAATTAATTTCTAAGGAAAATCTTTGGGCAAAATTATCATGTTGAAATTCAACGTTCTTATACAGGCAGCAGATCACGTACCTTCCATTTCAATAGGTTTTGCGAATGGCTCCATTTCTGTAATCGGCTTACCAAAAGCTATTTTTGGATAGGTATTGGTATGGGGGTCAATCATCACCTGGAGTAAAACGGGTTCTTTAAAATTTTCATCATTCCATAACCAATTAACGGCATCCCTTACTTCTTCAGGTCGGCTAATAGTTTTACCACTAATGCCATAAGCAATCGCAATTTTTTCAAAGTTGGGCGCAGTATATCCCCAGTAAGTTGATTGATATCTCGACTCAAAATAGCTATCCTGAAATTGACGAATCATACCCAGGTTCTCATTGTTCATCACCACGATCTTTATCGGTAGCTTGTTGCGTACAATAGTTTGCAATTCCTGAATATTCAACTGCATGCAACCATCCCCAATAAGAACAAGCACTGCCTGTCGATTGAATGCCAGCGAAGCGCCGATACTCGCGGGCAACGCAAAACCCATAGAACCCATACCTCCGGAAGTGATAAACAACTGATTGGATTTTATTTCTAAAGATTGGGCTGCCCACATCTGATGCGCTCCTACGTCTGCCAAAACAACCTTTGCAGATGCGGAAGTATCTGACAGGTGGTGCATGAATACATTGGGATTTATCGTATTTGCCACTACCGTTAGTTCATTAATATCGGGCCATTTGCTCTTAAGATTTTCAATATAATTTATCCACTCGTGTCTTGGGTGAAATATTTCATCTTTAGTGGCACATAAAAAATTTTTTATAAATAATTTTACATCCTGCACAATAGGTACGCAGCCTTTAATACGACTATTAATTTCACCCGCATTGCAATCAACGTGATAGATCTTTCTATTTTCAAAAAATGCGGTATCAGCTCCCGTTTGTCTTATGTCCAATCTACTTCCAAGAACTAGTATAAAATCAGACTCGCCAAATGCAGTATTCGCCCATCTATTCCCATAACTGCCAATAAAACCTACCCTAAGTGGGTGATGGGCTGGAATAACATCAAGAGCCAATAAGGTGGTAATTACGGGTACGTGCAGCTTCTGCGAAAGATCTAATAATAATTCTGTTGAAAAGGAAGATCGTACTCCCCTGCCCGCTAATATAACTGGTCTTTTTGCCTGCCGGATATCGGCCACCATTCTGAGTAACAACCCTGCATCCACTTCACGGTTTTCGATGAAGATCTCCATTTGCTCAGCTGGAACATTTATTTGTGCACGTTGAACATCCATAGGAATATCAATTAATACAGGCCCGGGCCTTCCTTCGGTAGCAATGTAAAATGCCTCGTTAAATATTTTGGGGATATCAGAAGGCTCGTTAACCAGGAAACTAGCCTTAGTGACAGGCAGGGCCATCGATACAATATCGGTTTCCTGAAATCCTAATTGCCGGATTGGACGATTTCCCTTTTGTTCGTGGCGGTTTACCTGTCCGGTAATAAATATCGCCGGTGACGAGTCAAAATAACAACTTGCAATACCAGTGAGCAGGTTTGTTGCACCAGGGCCGCTGGTTGCTAAAGCAATCCCCGGCAGGCCCGTTATTCTTCCATAGGCATCCGCTGCAAAAGCTGCTGCCTGTTCATGATGCATGGATATAATGCCGATACCAGTGTTTTGATTCAATGAATCCAGTATATGAGTTATCATGCCACCGGATAATTCAAAAATATGGCTGATACCTTTCTTCTCCAGGAAAAAAGCAATGAAATCAGATACTTTCATTTAATAGTTTTGAAGCATAAAAATTAATTGTATTATTTATACTTTCTTCAAAAGGAGTTATTTCGATGCTTCCAAATGATTCATTAAATAATGTCATATCTCCCGCTATAAGCATGGATTGATTATGCCGATAAGGTAAAGCGCCGAATTCTAATTTGAAGGCAGGATCAATTTTATCTCTTATTAAAGTTATGATCAATTTTAATGGTAAAGGCTGAACAGCACTTAGATTGTAGCAACCTCTTTTATTTTCTTTATTAACGATCGCTTTCATTATTGCGTTTACAAAATCCCTTACATATAGATAGGCATATTGCTGCTCGCCCGGAGAAAATGCCATGCTTTTTTTATCTCTTGCCAGTATAGTTTGTATAACATTTGGAATCAGCCATTCTGCTCCCTCTTTTTCTCCAAACACGGAAAATAGCCTAAACCAATACCATTCTATTTTATGAATTTCACAATGGTATTTTAAAAGTTGGGAACTTAGGATTTTAAAGACGCCATAAGCCGATGTGGGATTTAAAGGATAAAATTCAGTTACGATATTATCAATAGAACCATATTCCGCCTGCGAACCAAACGCTATCAATTTTTTAGTTTTCGATTTCCGGGCGATAAATAATAAATCCTGCAGGAAAAGTAAATTTTTTGATTGCAATTCCCAGTCGCTTCTTTCTGTTGCCGACACTCCAATCCATGCAGCATGAATTATTATTTTTGGCTGCCACCCAATCAGCTTATCTTTCCACTCGTCTTCATCAATATTAATCCATGTAATTTTATCCTGAAATTCAATACAGTTTTTTAGGTTAGATTTAGCGCGCTTTGTTGCAATAATCTTGTAATTATGTTCAGTTAATAGCTCGCTTAAATGGCAACCTAAAAATCCGGTAGCTCCGGTGATCAAAATTACTTCTTTCAAAACCTATTGCGCCTTTATAAATTCGGATACTTTTTCCACCATATAATCATAGTGATCAGCATTTAAACCTGGCCATACACCCAACCAAAAAGAATTATTCATGACTATATCAGTATTTACCAAATCATCTATTTTTCTATAGTTCAGATTTGCATAAGCCGGTTGCTTTAGCATATTGCCTCCGAAGAATAATCGGGTCCCTATTTTATTGCTTTCTAAATATTGTATTAATTTATTTCGATCAATGCCTGCATTATCTCTTACTGTAAGCATGAAACCAAACCAGCTCGGATCACTGTTTTCAGTTGGCTGAGGTAAAATAAAGTATTGTTCCAATTCTTTAAAGCGTTTTTTTAAATTAGCATGATTTTCTCTCCGTTTCGCAATGAAACTATCCGCTTTAGCTAATTGGCTCAGTCCAATAGCCGCCTGCATATCAGTAACTTTTAAGTTAAACCCGATATGCGAATAAATGTATTTATGATCGTACCCTTCAGGCAATCCGCCTAATTGCCATTCAAATCTTTGTCCACAGGTGTTATCACAACCGGGAGCGCACCAGCAATCTCTTCCCCAATCTCTAAAACTCTCCGAAATTTTCTTAAGTGAAGCATTATTAATTAGTACAGCTCCGCCTTCACCCATAGTAATATGATGCGCCGGATAAAAAGATAGGGTTGCCATATCACCAAAGGTTCCTGTCTTCTTATTATTATAAGTAGCACCCAGAGAATCGCAGTCATCTTCAATTACCCATAAATGGTATTTTTTTGCCAACGCCATTACCACGTCTAAATTAAAAGGATTTCCCAAAGCATGCGCTATCATAATGGCCTTGGTTTTTGAAGAGATTGCTTTTTCAATATCATGCGCTTTTATATTGTACGTAGGTATATCAATATCCACAAAAACGGGAATACACCCAAATTGTATCATAGGATTTACGGTCGTAGGAAAACCTGCTGCAACCGTAATTACTTCATCGCCCGGCTTTATTGCCCTGTTGCCTAATTTTGGCGAGGTTAGTGTATATAGTGCCAGTAAATTAGCAGATGAACCAGAGTTTACTAAAAAAGAAAATCTGCTGCCCATATATCTCGCAAGTTTCCGTTCAAATAACTTACTAAACCTTCCTGCCGTCAACCATGCATCCATAGTAGCTTCAATACCCATCAATACGTCTTCCTCATCAATTATTTTACCGGTAACCGGAATATAATCTTTCCCGGGAATGATCGTTCTCGTTATTTTATTTTTAAAAAGAGGAATAAGACTTTCTCTTACTGAATTATCATGCAAATTGGTAAATAGTGAGTTCATTATTTATTTAAAAGAGATTGATAATATAGAATATCTGCATCTAACAGTGCTGCAGCAGCACTGGTTTGTTCATAGAATAACTTATACCAGTTTATAGTTCTTTTCACTGCTTCATCCGTATTCATTCGGGGTTTCCACCCTAATTCATTAGTTGCTTTACTTATGTCCAATTTAAGTAGTCCTGCCTCGTGCAGGGATTTTGGGTTTAGTTGTAGATCGATATCTCCTCTACCCCATATATTTGTTGCCTGTTGCACAATGGCTAACACCGGTAAACTACTACCATCAGCCGGACCAAAATTCCATGCGCCATAATATGTTAACGGGTCTTTGAATAGAAGGGCGCCCAAATGCAAATAGCCAAAAATCGGCTCTAATACATGTTGCCAGGGGCGTACGGCCTTGGGATTACGCACAGTAATATTCTTGTGTTCAGCTAATGATCTTACTATATCAGGTATTAACCGGTCTTCTGCCCAGTCGCCCCCACCGATAACATTACCAGCCCTTGCACTTGCAATTGCTTTTTTGTGCGAATCAAATTTTAAGGGATTAAAATAAGACTGACGATAACTATTTATAACTAACTCTGCGCATGCTTTACTTGCACTGTAGGGATCGTAGCCGCCTAGCCGATCGGTTTCGCGGTATGAATAGAACCATTCTTTATTTTCGTACACTTTATCGGTGGTAATTAAAACAACGGTACAAGGCTTTTCTAATTTACCCAGGGCATTTAAAACATTTGCAGTGCCCATTACATTCGTCGAAAAGGTATTTAAAGGTTCTTTATAGGATTTTCTTACAAGAGATTGTGCGGCTAAATGAAAGATGAAATCGGGTTCAAATGATAAAATCTCTTTTTCAATTCGGAGACTATCGTTAATGTCTGCAATAATTGATTGAACTTTTGCTGTTTTCTCAATTAAGCTATACAGGGAAGGGTTTGTATGTGGCGCTAAAGAATATCCTTTAATGATAGCTCCTGCTTTGTAAAGAGCATAAGTTAACCAGGAACCTTTGAAACCAGTATGACCAGTGATAAAAACCCTGCGTCCTTTGTAAAAGTCGCCGAATATAGCTTCGTCTACCATTTGATCCATGGCGCTTTATTATTTTGAATTAATTCTTCGAGCTGAATTTTATCACGTTGCGTGTCCATTGGCCTCCAAAACCCATGATGTTTATAAGTGTAAAGTTGATTATCCCTTGCAAGATTTTCAAGCGGGTCTTTTTCAAATACAGTTTTGTCTCCTTCTATGTAGTCAAGGACTTCTGGCTGGCAAACAAAAAAACCACCATTAATCCAGGATCCATCGCCCTTAGGTTTCTCTTTGAAACTTTTAACTCTATTTGATTCATCCAAATCCAGGGCTCCAAAACGGCCCTCCGGCAGTACAGAAGTCATTGTGATATATTTACCATGACCATTATGAAAATCCACTAGTTTTTGAACGTGTACATCAGCGACACCGTCGCCATACGTAAGCATAAATGGCTCGCTGCCAATAAAATCCCTGACTCTTTGAATGCGTCCTCCTGTCATAGTATCAAGGCCCGTATCAACGAGCGTTACTTTCCAGGGCTCAGCATGATTTTTATGATACTCGATCTTATTGTTTGCCATATCAACAGTCATATCAGCCAAATGCCTATAGTAATTGGCAAAGTAAGATTTAATCATATAGCCTTTGTAGCCGCATAGAATTACAAAATCATTAAAGCCATAGAAAGAATATATTTTCATTATGTGCCACAAAATTGGTTTGTCGCCAATTTCGACCATAGGTTTAGGTTTTAACAATGTTTCTTCGGAAAGACGCGACCCCAAACCACCAGCGAGAATTAAGACTTTCATGTAGTATAGAATATTATAAAATTATGGCATTTACTATTTAGCATCCACAAATAAACACGGCTTCGCCTTTCTCAATCACAATCGGGACGAATTATCTCTTGAAAACGCTATATATAAAGCTTCACATTGCTTTAAATTATTTGCTATACTTTTCGCTGATGTTTCTGCTAATAAAGAACGGTTTATGGGTGTAAGCTGGTGATACTTAGCGTGCAAATGGAATTTCCAGAATGCACATTACTAAAAGCTTCCCGATATAAAATTACTTGTTTCTTTATTATAACAATTATGTGGCATTTTCTTAGCTGCTTTGCAGGTTTTTTCCAAAATCCTTTAACAATAAATTATCCCTAATACTATTTAAAAATTCTAAGGCATTGCTAACTATAAGGTTTCAGAAACTGCATAAGCCCCAATAACCAAACCGCGAATAACTAATTGCAAAAAGCCCATTTTCTTTTTGCTCTATATTTGCTGAATTTTTTAATATGCTAACGGTAGTAAACTCTGACAGAATTGATAAGAAGGATAGAATTATATAATAAGGTAAACCAGCTTGTGCATAAGGCTGGCTTTGATATCAGGCGTTTTCCAACCAGTGAAATACGAAGTTTATTGAAATATTTAAAAGACAATAATGTAAATGATTGTTTCGACGTAGGAGCAAATATCGGTCAATATGGAACCTTACTGCGTTCCTCCGGCTTCAAAGGAAGATTGTTTTCTTTTGAACCTCAATCGCTCGCGTTTAAAGGGTTGAGCAACCTTGCTGCGGGCGATTCTAAATGGCAGGTTTACAATCTCGGAGTAGGTAATTTTGACGGAAAATCTATCATCAACATTTCAAAAAATTCTGTTAGCAGTTCTATATTGGATATTAATAGCTTTCTGTTAGCAACTGTGCCTGAAACTGAATATGTTTCGAAAGAGGAGATCAAAATTATTCGCTTAGATACCTTTCTGAATGATCTCAAATTTAAAAACAAATTTTTCTTAAAAATTGATGCACAGGGTTTTGAATCTAAAATTTTAGAGGGCGCGGCGGGCTGTTTTAATAATATATATGCTTTACAACTGGAATTATCCTGTATTTCACTTTACCATGGAGAAAAATTATTTGATGAAATGAAGGGTTTTGTTGAATCAAAAGGGTTTTATTTATCATCGCTTGAAAGCGGTTTTACTGATCCTCAAAGTGGAAGATTGTTACAGGTTGAAGCTATTTTTCTCAGAGGGGTTTAAAGCTTTCCGCCAAATTTATTTTAAAACATGGCTATAAATTATAGGTTATTATTTCAGCAAACAGGAAAGTTGTTTCTTTTTTATATTATGGAATTGAGAGGTTTTTATTGGAGCCTTCCATTTAACCGAAATAAAGTATTATCGATAAAAATATTGCCGGGATATAAAATCAAGTATGTCAGTAAAGGAGATATTGCAGAGATTATTTATAAAAATGAAGTGTTGGTGAATTTAAAAAGGTCTTTCGAGTATAAAACGCTGCAACTATTTTCAACTATGCTTAAAGCCGACGATATAATTATAGATGTAGGCGCAAATTCAGGCTTGTACTCTATTTTTTATTCAAAATTAGTTGGGGATGCAGGCCAGGTCCATGCATTTGAGCCGGACCCTTATACTTACACATTGCTCCAGGAGAATTTAAAATTAAACAATTGCGGTAATGTCGTAACCTACAATTTTGCATTATCAAACAAAGAGTCCAAAGTAGAGATGGTCTCTTTTAACCATGACTTGAAATTGCAAAGTGGCGATTCTTTTAAGTATATAAAGGAAGTAGCTGAAGATAAAATAACTGCGAATGAGCAAACAATAAACGCAGTAAAATTGGATGACCTTAAAGAATTTAATGCGATACCAAAAATCGATTTTATTAAAATTGACGTAGAAGGTGCAGAGTTATTGGTTCTGCAAGGCAGTGTAAAAACCATTTTAAAACATAGGCCGGTTATTATTTTAGAATTATCAGGAGAATGGACCGATCGCTTTAATTATAAACCCTACCAGGTTTTGGTTTTGCTACATGAGCTTGATTATGAAATGGAAGAGTATGACTTTCAACAATGGATAGCAAAGCCGGTTAGGTAATATTTTATTAAATATCCGTTTATTTTGGAACCTTCGGAACCTATAAAAATTACGATCATCACGGTTTGTAAAAACAGTGAACGCTTCCTTGCTGAAACCATCGAGAGCGTTACCGGCCAAACTTACAGGGATATTCAATATATAGTTGTTGACGGAAATTCAACCGATGGCACTATAGACATTATAAAGCAGTATTCATCAAATATTGATACCTGGCTTAGTGAAGCTGATGAAGGCATGTACGATGCAATAAATAAGGGGCTAAAATTAGCGGTTGGAGATTATATTTTGATATTAAATTCCGATGATGTGTTGGCAAGCAACGGCACTATAAAAAATATTATCAGCAATATAAGCAATGAAAGACCGGACTATTTTTACGGTAACCTTGTTAAACTAAAAGAAGGAAAAACTAAAAAAGTTCAATTATTCCCTGTAACATTTCGCCAATTATTATTTTCGACTCACGGAACCTTTGTGCCTCACCCTTGTTTTTTCATTTCGAATAACCTCAATAAAAAATTGGAAGGCTACAATCTTAACTATAAATACGCATCTGACTATGATTATATATTGCGAACGCTGGCTATTACTGGCAGTAGCGGGAAATACGTGAATATTAATATAACTAATTTTAGGTTACATGATAACAGTATTACTGCAAGCGGCAGGATAGATGCCGAGCGAAAAAAAATATTGGCGCTTCATGGATATTATAAACAGCCTTTTTTTAAACGCTTCTTTTTTTACTATGCCTTATGGATATACTACAAAATAATAAACCTGGGAAACGTTTACAAGGTTTATTAAGTATTGATTATTGGAATAGGCTCTTGCTGGTTCTATACGTAGTGACAATGCCTTTTGTGTCTGCTTTTGCTTTCACAGGCACTATATCTGTTCCATTAATCCTTGCCGTTTTTTTGTTTTTATTAATGGGTATTAAGATTTTAAATGACGGTAAATTTCCGGAAGGATTTTTGGGATTTGACATAGTGATTATTATTTTTTTACTTTTTATTGTAGTGTTTACGTTCCTGATAAATGGCTGGGGAAATTCAAAATCTTTCAATCACACGGTCGGTTATCTTTCCACATTTCTGCTCTTTCATGTAACCATTAAATTTGCCTTTTTTGCAATAAAGGATAAAGCGCTGATTTTAAGAAAAGTGCTGCAGTACCTTACTTATATTACTATTTTCAGTGCCATTTTTGCAAACATTGAATTTTTTTTGAGTAATGTCCTCGATATTAATATAAACGATTACATCCCAAGACCGAGTGAAGTGGAAGCATTTTACGATGCAACCGTATTAGGCCTATTTTACAGAGCGAGGGGGTTTGCCCCGGAATCAGGCCATTTTGCTTTCATGATGGAGTTGTTTTTCCCTCTTACAATTTATTATATATACTTTACGGGTTTATGTAAATGGAACAAATTTCTAAAGGCGATTTCTATAATTGTTATTATCCTAAGTTTCATTTTTACGGTAAGTACTGCATCATTTGTAATTGTGCCTGTCGCTTTTTTGTTAGCTTCTGTTGTTTATGCAAAAAGAATATTTTTCTATATAAATAGATATATAGTAAAATTTTTCATTGGAACAATTATAACCTTTACTGTAGCCCTGTTATTAAATTATTTGTTTTCTTTTTCTAACCTGATATTTTTAAGTATAACGGATAAACTGGAGTCCGGTTCTTTTGATGACAGACAGGAAAGAATAAATTTTTTTTATGACCAATTTTCACGTCTCAATATTATAAAACAAATTTCCGGAGTCGGACCTGCAGGCTACGATATTTTAGGTTTTGATGAAGTTAATAGCATTCTTTCGCTGTATCATAACATAACTTTTGAACTGGGATTTTTTGGACTTTTTCTCCTTTTCTCCTTGTTTGTTTATATTATTATCGTTTCTTTAAATATTAAGGATAAAATCGGCTTTTTTTTATTGGCAGCACTTATTTCCGGAGTTCTCCATTTTTATTTTATCGCAAATTTTTGGTATCCCTGGTTCTGGTTTATCACAGCATTTACCGTCTTTTACAAAAAAAATTTCTAAAAAAACCTACAATTAATGCACTCTCAGTATTTAGCTATTTTTATAAAAATTATTGTATAAAAGTTTATCAGCTATTTAAATATTATGAGCATAAAAAACGACACTGTATCTTTTCATAACGTATTGCTTTGCCCTCTTATTTTTTTAATGCCTTTCCGGCAAATGTTCTTACCTAAAACAGAGTTTAACCTTCAGAAGGATATTTGTAGAATTGATTCCATCCAACATGATACTATAATTCACATCAAGGATTTCGGCGCTATTGCCGATGGAACTACCAACTGCACTGAATCATTTAAAAAGGCCTCTGAATTTTTGCAAATTAATGGCGGTACCTTAATCATTGATCCCGGACTTTATATTGTTGGCAAGCAAATTTTAAGCAGAAACTTCGGAGCCGGCAGTTCGTATGTTTCAATGCCTATTCTTTCATTTAAAAATGCCAAATTCCCTATTAAAATTACTGGACATAAAGCCATATTAAAACTTGCTGACGGATTGAAATATGGCTCTTTTAATCCTGTAAGCGGCGCGAAAGACAGCATAAGAAAAGAAGGGAACCGGAGCGACTACTATGCATCGGCTGGTACCTTGATCAACGCCGTTGGTTGCGTATCAATTTCTATCGATGGATTGACGCTTGACGGTAACTCAGGAAAACTGGATATAGGACCTTCGTTTGGTGAAGAAGGAATTCAATTAGCTGCTACCGGTATAGGGCTATATAGTAATAAACACGCAGATGTCGCCAATTGCTGCATTCATCATTGTGCGTTGGATGCAATTATAGTTTCCTGGACGGGATTAAAAGATACAGATCCGGTTTACACACATACTATAAAAAATGTAACAGCTACATATAACGGCAGGCAAGGAATATCATGGGTGGGAGGTAATAATTTAACGGTCGTCAATTCTGAATTTTCTTCCACAGGCAAGGCGCTAAATAATGGTGTACCTGTTATAAGTAAACCGTCGGCAGGCATCGATATTGAAATAGAAAGTTCCATTATTAAAAATGGAAATTTTATTGGGTGCAGGATTTATGATAATGCAGGCCCCGGTTTGTCTTCTATCGGTCATGATACTTACAACATTAATTTTAAAAATTGTACGTTTATTGGAACAACTAACAGTGCGGCCTACCCTAAATCGCAGGGCTTCTCTTTTGATAGTTGCACCTTTGTAGGCATGGTGCAACGAATTTTTGGCTCTGCAGATAAAAGCAAGGCCATCTCTTTTAAGGATTGTCTTTTTACAATGGATAAAAAAAGGTCGCCCAACGGTAAAGTGTTTGGGAAATCATGGGAATTTTATGAGGGTCAAAATGTTATTTTCGACCATTGTGTATTTGATGCGAAATCCAGGCGCCTGCCAATTTTCAACACGCCTGAAATTGTGTTTTTAAATTGCACTTTCTCTCAAAACAGTGATGAAAATTTTGATGCTGCTGCAATTTTTAAAGGCACAACAAAATTCGTCATGAAGGGAAAGGGAAAGATAGATGCGTCAAAGACAATTGTTAGAGGTGCATTAATCTACAATAATCAAAAAATTAAAGACCTGAATCAAGTTAGAGATCAATGAGTGTAATGCCGAAACCAAAAGTGATTTGGCAGTCCCGCATAATTATATTTCTTTTGGCAGTCACAAACAAAAACCCTTTTGAAAATTCTTCATTTAATTTACTCTTCAGGAATATATGGAGCAGAAAAACATTTGCTCGATCTATTACCGGCGCTTAAAAAAGAGGGTATTAACTGCGAACTTTTATTTATATGCCCGGCGCAAAGTATCGGCTCCTTGCAGATGTATAGCAATGAAATGAATGCACAGGGGATTAAAACGGCCTTATTGCCCACTAAATCAAAGTTTTTTGCCTTAGCTACGGCAAAGAAGATTTACCGGTATTTAAAATCGAATGATATTAAAATTGTGCATTCGCATTTATTCAGCGCCGATCTTATCGCGGTTCTTATTAAAACCTTCTATTCTAAAAAACTGGTTATTTTATCTACAAAACATGGATATGAAGAAAAATACCTCGTTCAGTATGGCCTCGGAAATAAAAAGATCCGGTACAATCCTTATTATTTTATTTCGAAGGCTATCTTAAAAAAAACAGATCATAACCTGGCTGTCTCTTCTGCACTTTCCAAATTGTATTCCTCCATCGGTTTGTTGAAAAATCGAATGAAATACATTCATCATGGAATAAACATGCAGCCATCCGCCCCGCAAAAGATTGGCCCGGAAGGTTATCCGAAAATCATGATGGTCGGCAGACTTTCCGTGATCAAGGGTCATATCTATATTATTGAGGCGCTGCCTGAAGTGATTAAAAAGTTTCCCGGGGTTAAACTATTATTATTAGGAGATGGGCCATTAAAAAATAAATTAATAAACCAGGCTGCGGCGCTCAATGTACTTGATCATATTGAATTTATGGGGTTCGCAAATCCTGAAGACTATGCCTGCCAATGCCAGTTAATGGTGCAACCGTCACTGTTTGAATCATTTGGATTGGTATATATTGAGGCTTTTGCGCTGAAAATACCTGTAGTGGCTTTTGATGCAGAGGCAGGAAACGAAATAATTGAAAATGGTGAAACGGGTATTTTAGTTCCTTCAAAAGATGTAAAAGCCCTCGCTGAAAGTATTATTTATTTATTAGAATCGCCAGGTGAAAGAAATCGAATTGTTGCAAATGCATATAAAAAATACCTGGCTTATTATAATGTAGAAAGGATGGGAAAAGAAACCGCGGAATGGTATGCCGCCGTTTTAAAGAATTTGTCATACGACTTTCAGAACTAAAGTTTTTTAGAGATTTCAGAATAAAAAATTTTGCGGATCCTTTGCTGTCTCAACTTTCAAGTTACGCTGTCGTGAGTTTGCTCGCAATGAGCGCAGAGCAAAAATAAAGTTGTCAACAACATGTAATTAAGATTATAATTTACGTTATCATTTTATAGGGATTTTTTTTTGATTAACTCTAAAACTAAATGAAACTTCCAAAGATATTTATCGTACTTCTTTCTTTTTTTATTTTTCACATTATCACCAGCAAGTCATTTGCAATATCGCCCGTATCGGCAGTAAACAACACATCGGTAACACGACAACATTTTTCTTCTGCCGATCAGTTACGAATTGCTCAAATGCGCGTTTTTGTAAACATGTCTGTTGAAGACTATGGAAAATTAAAAGGAAAGAGATTGAATTTCTTTGAACGACTTTCTTTTAAAGCCTCTCAACGCCGAATGAGGCTAATGCTAAAAGCTTATGATGGCGATGGTCCCCACTACATTTGAAAAAATCAGTTGGTTAATAAAAGGCCTGCTGCTTGGACCAATTGCCTTATACTTGGCTACATACTTTTAAAAGATGATGAGAGGGAGCTAATAAAATGGATATGGTTTGGCTTTATAGGTTTTACAGCTATTGCGGTGTTTTTTCTACTCAGTCTTTAAGTTGCCTATGTGGTATTCCTCTTTTAATTCATAAACTTTTCAAAAGTCAGGAACTCCCATGTTGGCGCAAGCGTCCGCTAAGCGTCCGCTTGTGCCCATGTAATACTAACTATAATTTAATTCAACTAATCCTTTGATTCCGCAGAAATCTCTTGCACTGCTATACTTCCAATCCTCTGGTCTGATTACAAAACCTGCCTGAACCGGATTTTGATGAATATATTCTAAAGGTTTTATCAAACCATTTCCTGGCTTGTAATGTCTAATGGTTATTAATTCAAAATATTCAAATGTGCATTTGTTCCAACTGATAATACGGCACCGGGCATCAGTAAAAGACTTTTTATAGATACCGTTATTCCATTTGGTATTATGGGTGTGAAAGGCGTACCGGGAGGTATGGTAACATTCGAAGTTGAATTGGGTGGAGTTCCACAAGACCAATTATTCCCATTTGTCCAATTCGAACTTATTGTTCCAGTCCATGTTATTCCTGTTGGATCAATAATGACAGAAACACTCCCGCAACCTAATGACCAGCACCTACAACTTGAATCGTATGCCCGGATGAAATATATTCCACTTGAAGTAGCAATAAAAGTGCTGTCAAACCCTAAAGTTGTGCTAGTACCACAAACAGTACCCTGCCAATACCAAATAACACCTGGAGGTGGAAATCCCATACGCTTCAGAGTGATTTTACATTGATTTGAATTCGCTGTAGGATTTCCTGGATTTGCAGGCTGAGCTACATCAAAGCTATCAGTAAGGATAGAACTCCATTGACCCCTATTGTCTTCAAATCGGATATGAAATAGATGAAGACCCACCGGTAAAGTGGCCGCGGCAATATTTGGGTTTATTTGAACAATATTTTGGGAGGCCATGGAAGCCGATACTACACCTGCATAATTATTATCAAACCAATATTCATATCCGGTAAGAGTATTTGCAAGAGGAGAATTTGGAAGCTTTACAAAAAATGTTGAATTTACAGAACTCCATTGACTGTTATTATCCATAAACCGAATATGAAATGAATGAAGCCCTTGAGATAAATTATTTGTAGGGATACTTGCGTTTAATTGAAAGTCAATCTGAGGTGATATGGAAGTTGGTACCACATTGGCATAATTATTATCAAACCAATAATCGTATTCAACAATACCTGAATTGCTATAAGGTTGATAGGATGTATAAGAAGCATTCCATCCAGATCCAGTTATAGTGCTATTGGTGATAAACTCTATGAACATCGCGCCACCAGAAGATATCAGCGCAGTAGGAATTGAATTTCCAGAAAAAGACCCAAGAAGGGGGGCCGTATTATCATTTCCATCATACACGTTTACAACATCGTTGACAGATTCAGTATTAAAAGCGGTAAAGTTTAAAGTAATTGAAAACGCATCAATTGGATTTATTAGCCATGAACAATGGGAATTATTACCATAATTATTATTACCACTACCATCAGAAAAAATC
>JALZAJ010000175.1 GCA_030948465.1 Bacteroidota bacterium | reverse complement strand
GATAAAATTTTAAATTTCTTGCCATCCATAAGCCTTCTAAGTTAGCAACAGAACCATCGCAGGTAATGTGCCCCCACCCAGTAACCTGGTTTTCTGATAATTTAAAACTTCCGGGCTTCGCACCAATAGGGTTTACTGCATAGCCCAGCATTTTACACAATTCATTTCCCACATGCATTTCGATCAACGTGGTTATAGGCGAGGCTTCGGCGGCTACATTATTTTGGTTGTAAAGTAATGCGGCAAAATAACCCAGCACGCCGGGCAATGTGGTATCCCAAAGCATGTGGCCCACGGTTCGCATACTAAAAAAAGCGCCGGAGCCCTGGAGTTGTTTGATAAGCTTATCATATTGATAACCCATAAATTTAAGTGTATCAATAAAGGCCGGCGACTCTTGAATTGTCTTATCTATATAATCAGGATCAGAGGGGAAATAATTTTTCCTGGCGTCAATGTTCCCCTGTATAGCGTGTTGCATCAACTCCTGCATGTACACAAAGTTGCCGCCCCGGGTACCAGGAAATAAGGCTTCAATAGTATCAGCACCGGTGCCTTCCAGTTTTATGCGGGTATCCTCCGGTTCAGCTAAATGTGTTTTCAATAATTGCCCAGCAAAGTGAATTGAATGTTTGGTGTGTGGATGCTGCATCGGTTTAAATCTTTTATTTATTATTATTTATTATTTGAAAAAAGCATTTTATAAAACGTACTCAAAATATTTACTCAAAATTTTGTTTTAAATTTTACTTCGCTTCATTTTTATTAAGCAGTTAAATCAGAATTAAAACAATCCCTGAAAATTTTCCAGGCGCCATCTTCCTGTTTCCAAAGTTGGATAGATTTGCCAACGTCTTTATTGACTCCGCCCGGCTGACTCAGGGAATACGCTTCCTGAACTCCCACTACATCTATGTTTCCATGAACTATCGTTTCCAACACAGTGTATTCCGTAAACCCTTGTTTAATATACCCCGCAATGGCAGTCTCTATACTAGCCTTTCCCTGAACCGACGGAGCGCCAGGAGCCATAAATTCAGCATCCAGCGTATAGCAATCGGCAACTCCTGCCGCATCTCCTTTGGCCATTGCTTCAGCAAACATTTGGTTTCGTTCCTGTATAGCTTCTTTTACTGATCCGAGGCTATCTGTATAGCTATTTTCTTTTTGTTGTGTCGATGATTCCATTTTTTTATTTTTTAAAATGATTGAGAAAATTATACTGCAAATAAGGAAAGTTTTACCTGGAGTCTTCCCAAAATCAAAAGTTTTTAAAAACTGTGCGCCCAAACCAAGATGGTTTACTCAAAGACTTTCTTAAATCAAAAGAACTCAAATAAACCTTCTTGGTTTTTCTTTACTTCAAGTTCTCAAGTAAACCTTGTTGGTTTTTTATCCACTCAGAAACTTCGTGACAATATTGAATTTGATGATACCTGTTCATTCGTTAAAAAATAACCTGGCGATAATTTTTCAGTTTAGGTAAACAAGCAGTCAGCACCTGTATAAAACGAATTGAAAAGGTTAAGCAGGAATGCCAATAAAAATGTTAACTGCGCTTCACAAAAGTATAAGAAAATAAATTCAATTAAAATTTAAAGATACAGATGAACGTCATTTAAAAAATTAAATACCCTTCTATTAAAATATCTAACCCGAAGGCGTAGCTGAATTTTGCTTTCATATTTTAATTTTAAAAGTGATTGACTGGTTTACCTGTTCTAAAATAATGTGATAAATATATTTTATCAATCCCTTTAGGACGAAATGCTGGCAATTTTGTCCGAAAGAAAGATTTTATTTACCGTCAAGAATTTTTTTGGAATGAAATTATTTCAAAACGGAGGTGATCAGGTAATTGAAATTGTTTTAGTTACTGCCTTACAATCAGCGCTGATAGTAATCTCCAGCCCTTCAAGACAAAAGATGTGTGTCAAAAAATTTCTGATCAGATCGTTTGCAATCTCTTAAGCAGCCCGTTTCTAAGTAGCTTACTCATGGGTAAAGCTTTTTTAAAAATAACTACATAGCTTCCTGCAACTTCATCAATATGAAATATGTTCACAATGTAAGAGCGATGAATACGAACAAAATGTTCCGGAGGCAATTTATCTTCCATGTCCTTTAAGGTCATCACCAGTAAATATTCCCTTTCCTTTGAAAAAATGCGGCAATAATTTCTATCCGCTTCTATATAATAAATGTCTTTGATAATAATTTTCACCATTTTTTCATGGTCTTTCACAAAAATGCGGTCACTTAACACATAGGAAGGAGTTACTCCTTCTGCTTCGTTATCTTTCGCCATGATACGATTTACGGTAAGTTCCACCGCACGTTTCAGATCTGTTTTCTTAAAAGGCTTGGATATAAAGGCATAGGGGTTGGTAGCCTTCGCCCGGTCAAAATGTGCATCATCCGCATTCGCTGTAAGGTAGATCACCGGAATGTTGTAATCCTTTTGCATGAGCTGAGCCGTTTCAATACCATCTAATTTTCCTTTCAACTGAATGTCCAGTAACATGATGTCGGGTTGCTCGTCTTTTAAGTGAAGTAACGCTTCTTCACCTCCCGGGTAAATACCGCAAATTTCATAACCAAGGGTACTTAACTGCAATGAG
>JALZAJ010000172.1 GCA_030948465.1 Bacteroidota bacterium | reverse complement strand
TCCAACAGATTTACCCTGGCCTGTAGCGCCCGCCATCAACAGATGCGGCATGGAAGTAAGGTCAACAATAAAATTCTCATTGTCGATTTTTTTTCCAATCGCAATAGGCAATGAAAAATTATTGTTCTGAAATTTATCAGAATTTAATAAGGTTTTCATACTTACCACAGTCTTCTTAACATTAGGAACTTCGATACCAATAGTTCCCTTACCCGGGATAGGCGCAATGATACGAATACCAAGCGCAGCAAGACTTAACGCAATATCATCTTCCAGGTTTTTGATGCGTGAAATTCTTACACCCGGCGCAGGAACTATTTCATATAAGGTAACTGTTGGGCCTACTGTCGCGGATATCTTTTGAATTTCAATATCATAATTTTTGAGCGTATTAATGATCTGGTTCTTATTGGTCTCAAGCTCTGTAACATCCTGAACAATTCTTTCACTCCCATGCGCCTCCAGTAAATCCAGGCCGGGAAATTTATAATTCCTCAGATCGAGGATCGGATCATACGGCTGTTGTGTTTTTGGTTTTACAACAATACCCATGTCTTCTTCTTCAATCTTTTCAGGAACGGTTTTTACTTCCAGCATCAGGTTATTGGCAGCCTTTTTAGCATGAGCCGGTAATATTTTTGCTTCCTCTTCTTTTTGCTTTTCACTCTCAAAAGAAACAGGCTTATCTGTTTTTTCAAAAACTTTAAAATCATGATCGATGCCGTTATCTTCTTTTACCGGGTTCGTGGTAAGAGGCAGTAAATCGTTTGCACGGTCACTCGTAATACCTGTTCGTGAAAAGCCATCGTCAGCAGCCACTCCATTATTTTCTTCTCCATAGATTAAGGTTTCAGCAGCTTTGTCTTTACTCTTAAACCTAAACGAAGGATTAAACCTCCAAATAAGATAACTAAACATTGCTGCCAGCAAAAGAGCTGCGGTACCCACTTTCCCAATTACCTGCTGAAGCCAGTTGCTTGCCATATCGCCCGCAGCGCCTCCCCACGGAAAAGGATGACCGCTCATTAAAAATGAAGCTGAA
Organism: Bacteroidota bacterium; assembly: GCA_030948465.1. Taxonomy (GTDB): domain Bacteria; phylum Bacteroidota; class Bacteroidia; order Chitinophagales; family Chitinophagaceae; genus Ginsengibacter. Next base: position 4,420 of record JALZAJ010000172.1, on the reverse strand, counting down.
ATACTTATTATAAGAAGCCCGACAATTACATACCGAACATTCCGGGTGATCGAAAATATTTTTTTGGGAGAAAATAAATTGACGCCGACTACAAGAAAGAATGTGCAAAATAAATAAGAAGCAATGCCGAAACCTGATCTAAAAAAGAGATTTGAAAAGTAAGCCCCTGCAGTTCCCAGGAGATTTGCCATGGGCTCAGCATGACTGGGCAATAATATTTTTGCTCCTTTAAATACCTTGGATTGGTCTTCCTGCCAGGTAAATAAATACGATGTAAAAGCAATAAAAAGTAAAAAAGCTATTAGTATCAAAATTGTACCAGCTATCTTATGTGAACGCTCGTCCTTAAGTAGTTTTTTTACCTCTACCCTTTCCTCAACATCGGGATTCATTTTCGAAGGATTCGCGGGTTTATTTTTCTTATTTTTTTTGGTAGTCGCCATTTGTTTGCAAATATAAATAAATGGTCAAAGGGATAAATTGTTTAATTCCAATGATGTAATAATGGCAGTGATTTTTTTAACAGGAAAGAACAGAATGATTGAATTATAATCAGAGATTATTTTTCTTCATGATTCCAAAAAACAAGAAGATCCAGCCGGCAATAAAGCATAAGCCGCCAACAGGCGTTATCGCTCCAACCCAATCGTAGCCGGGTTTTACCGCGGCCTTTATAAAAGTGAGTATGTATAGTGAACCGCTGAACAATATAATTCCTGCGATAAATAATTTGCCGGACCACTTTATAAATTTATTTTGAAATTCTTTGTATAAAATGCCGGATGCTAATAACGCGAATGCATGATAAAACTGGTAGCGAACTCCGGTTTCAAAAATACTTACCGCATAATCTGAAACACTTTCTTTAAGAGCATGTGCTGCAAAAGCTCCAAGCGCAACCGAAAGAGTTCCAATGAGAGATGCCGTTTTTAAAAAACCTTTATGCATATATTATACAAGTTAAATTCAACTTTTTTGAATAATTTTTTGATCAGGCGAAATAAATGAGGAAAGAGAATTTTCATCTAATTCATCAACATTTAATATATGATGTGCCTGCAAATAATAGGGCTCTCTTTCTATCAATTTTTTTTGGATAAATGGGAGTAACTCTTCTTCCCGGTTTACATCTTTTATAACGGGCCTGTGTGCGGTTTCATTTTTTAAACGATCAACGATCAACTGAGGAGTTGCCCTTAAATAAAATACATTGCCGTTTGATTTCATCCAATCCATATTATCAGAAAAGCAGGGAGTACCGCCGCCACAGGCAAGGAGAAAGTTCTTTTCGTTTTCAAATTTCCTCAGATGATACTTTTCCAGGTCGCGGAATTTTTCCTCGCCTTGCTTTTCAAAAATGTCCTTGATTTTCATCCCGAAAGCATTTTCAATTATCGCATCAAGGTCAAAAAAAGGAATGCCGGTTTTCGCCGCCCAAATGCGCCCCCAATGGGTTTTACCGCTGCCCATGAATCCGATGAGGAAAATATTTTTATTCAAAATCCCTGTATTTTGTCTTCTCTAATTATTATAAATGAACTTGATGAAAGCATTTCCTCTATTTCCGTCCAGATGGTTTCTAATAAAACACTGAAATATTTTTTTTTCATATTTCCGGTTTAAGCCAGATTACTTTTGGATATACGTTTGAAGATAAGTATCTGTAGTAAAAGTCAGCATCCTTTGTAATAATAATTAGATTATGTTGCAAAGCATAGGTCCAAATATCAGAATCTCCCTCTATTAAAGGAAACTGAGAAATATGGATTAAACTTTCTGTTTTCAGTACGGGAAAAAAAAATGGCAAATTCTCGTCAATAAGATATTTAACCATTTATGCGATGATCTTAATGGATTTTATAAGAGTAGGTTTTTCAAAAAGCATAGAAGTAAACTCTTTGCATGTCTGAAGGTCTTCAGAGGTCATCCGGGGATAATCTTTTAACACGGATTCATCAGAGTCACCGGCAAGAATAAAACTCATAACAGATTGTACAGTTATACGAGTGCCTCTGATCGTCGGCTTCCCATTACAAATGTCAGGGTTAGATACAATATTTTTATATAATTGATATTCCACAGAAGCAATTTACTAAAAATTAAAATATGTCTTTACCTGCACGGTTTTAATTTTAGATATAACAGATTTTACTTTCAACATTTTCAGGATTTTTTTTAATCCCTCAATTTTATCTTTGAAAACAACAACTAATTTGGCAAAATCAATCTGCTCTATAATTAACGACCAATGTATTGCTAAAAAATTTTCTAAATAACGAATTGAAGTGTTGCCTAATCTAAAAAGTATAACTTTTGGAGGTGGATTTCTGTATAGAATTCTTTCATGAAAATCAGAGTCTTTAGTAAGTATAATCAGGTTATTCTGCGCGGCGTAATTCCATATATTTTTATCTGATATCGACTTAGAAATTTTCGTTATGTGAAGAAAATCCTCCGATAACCAAATTTCTAAACAATCCGGTAAAGTTTCATCAATTAAGTATTTCATTAACAGATATTAAGAAAATGTCCTGACAAAAAATTTAGGATCAAATTGCAGGCTTGCGTACTCTTTAATTGTGTTTATATCTTCTTTTGACAAACGCGGAAAGCCTTTCAACAAAACTTCTTCGCTGTCTCCTTCCAAAAGATGTCCAATTATTGTTTTCACCGTTATTCTCGTCCCTTCTATAGTCGGTCTGGCGCCGCATATTTCTTCATCGGCAATAATATTTTTATAAATGTTTGTTTTCATAAAAGCAATTTACTGAAAAAATCGGGGTCTGATTAAAGCTAACTAAAAGAACATGGTCGCTTTGTATTCCCGCTTTAGAGCCACAGCTTTATTTAAACGCATTCAACCCGGTAATATCCATACCAGTTATAAGCAAATGAACATCGTGAGTGCCTTCATAAGTGATTACACTTTCAATGTTCATCATGTGGCGCATTACCGGATATTCGCCGGTGATACCCATTCCACCCAGCATTTGCCTTGCCTCACGGGCAATGTTAGCCGCAGTTTCACAGGAATTTCTTTTTGCCATGCTTACCTGTTGTGGTGTTGCTTTTCCTTCATTCATCAAAACGCCGAGCCGCCAGTTTAATAGTTGAGCCTTTGTAATTTCAGTTATCATTTCAGCCAATTTTTTTTGCTGCAACTGGAACCCTCCAATTGGCCTGTCGAATTGAATTCTTTCTTTTGAATATCTTAAGGCGGTATCATAACAATCCATTGCCGCGCCAATAGTTCCCCATGCAATTCCGTAGCGTGCTTTTGTAAGACAACTTAGCGGGCCTTTAAGTCCTTTTATATTTGGTAGAATATTTTCTTTAGGAACTTTTACATTATCAAATACCAGCTCACCGGTAGCACTGGCACGAAGGCTCCACTTCCCGTGTGTTGTTGGTGTTGTAAAACCTTCCATGCCGCGTTCTACAATCAAACCATGAATTTCTCCATTTTCATTTTTTGCCCATACAACAGCAACCTGGGAAAATGGAGCATTGCTGATCCACATTTTACTGCCATTTAAAATCACATTGTCACCATCTTCTTTGAAGTTGCTCAGCATACCACTCGGATCACTTCCATGATCAGGTTCGGTAAGCCCAAAACAACCCAGCCATTCACCGCTTGCAAGTTTTGGTAGAAACTTCTTTCTCTGTTCTTCGCTTCCATAAGCATATATCGGGAACATAACTAACGACCCCTGCACACTCGCAGTTGATCGCACGCCACTGTCCCCTCTTTCAAGTTCCTGCATCATCAGTCCGTAGGAAATATAATCAAGTCCACCTCCTCCATATTCCTCTGGAATGGTCGGGCCAAAACATCCGAGGTCTCCAAGTTGCTTTACGATTTGCTCAGGAAACTCAGCTCTTTGCGCATAGTCTTCTATGATCGGAGAGATTTCTTTTTTTACATAACTCCTTACACTTTCTCTTATGAGCTTATGCTCGTCTGTGAGGAGTTCATCTACATTAAAGTAATCAGGTGATTGAAAAAGATCCTGTGCCATGTAATTAATTGAATTCTATATTTAGTGACCAAAATTAATCTATTAAAGTTCATTGAAAATATCATTACAACGGATATTAATGCAATATTACCGTGGTATGTGAAATGTCTTGAGGTGTAACATTGCTAAATAATCGGAAACTACTTGACAATAATTTCAAGCAAACCATTTTCAGCAGATCATCTAATAATTGAATGTCGTCTTGTGTTGTATAAATAAATTGGAAATAAAAAGCCTATTGCGATTGCCGGCTCTTAGGACAACACTTTAGGGATAATTTAAACCGGCCAAATAATAATTATTTGCATTTACCAATTTTGCTTTTTCAATTAAGTAAGTGGCAATAACCGGACACATGCCGCCGAACATGCCAAACCCTATGTGATAAGGCAACGACA
>JALZAJ010000169.1 GCA_030948465.1 Bacteroidota bacterium | reverse complement strand
TCATCGTTAGTTACATCAACCCCATTAAGTCCGCAGGTTATCCATTTATTATTTTTAAGATACTCCACACAGCTTCGGTAGCCATGCGGAGGCGCCGAAGGAAAACTCCATGTACTGCCTCCATCTTTTGTTATTACACAATTTTTATGGGTTGAATCCGGTGTATTGAAATCGCCGCCAACAACTATGAATATTTTTTTATTTTTTATTGCGATTGAATTGGCTCCGGTCGTTTCTTTGCCCTGTATAATTGGAAGGTCAATTTTTTTATCTTTTAAAAATAACCTTGAGCGAAGGCCGCCGGTAACGAAACCAGCAGCATCATTTCCAAATTTTCTAATGTTAGTTCCACTTGCCGCAAAGCATGCTTCGCCGCTATCTGCAGCAGGATAATTTTTTTCAGGGAGAGTGCGCCATGTATCGCCGCCATTAAAGGTTCGTGCTATAAAAAATTTTCCGTCAATAGGATCACCGATTACAATGCCACTTTGTATATTCCAAAATTCCATCGCATCCAGAAACATTCCTTTCGTTTTACTTTCATAAACTACTTTCCAGTTTTCACCACCATCGATCGTTCTCAAAATATAAGCGGGCTCGCCGATGCCCATAATAACGGCCTGCGTCTCGTCAAAGGCCTCAATATCCCTGAAGTCTGTTTTTTCGAATCCTCTTACCTGCAGCCATTGCCAGGTGTTGCCGCTGTCAAGAGATTTGCCCACCATGCCGTTGCTTCCGCTTACCCAAATTGTTTTATCATTAACCACGCTCAGGCCCCGAAGGGATGTGTTGGTTCCGCTGTCGATAATTTTTATTTTTTGGGAATGAACGTTTGCTGCAAACAGGAGAAATAAAAACAAAATGTTTTTCATAAAGTACGAAATTCATAAAGAAGAGATTGATACAAATAAAGGTAATTAAAGATGACCAATGTTACCGTGCATACAAGTGAGTGTCCAAAGCACTCCTTTGGAGACACAACAGGGCACTATTAATATCCGTATAAAAATCAAACAGGCATAAGTTCTTATCAGGAGGTTAGTTTTTCCATATCGCACATAAAATTTTCTTCAACCGATATGGAATGAAAAAATAGAGGACTATTGCCTTTTTTGTGTAGAAAAGACTTGATAATTTAGAAAGAGAAAGGTTGCTAATTATTTTTTGGTTTGGTAACAGGCGCTTTTGAGCTCTTCACCGGAACTCTCATTTCAATAGAAGAATCATCGGCTTCAATACCCTGATCCTGCGGTAAACGATTACTAAGTTTTGAATCATCTATATTTCCTTGTGCATCTCTTATAGGGCGGGGAACAGGTTCCTGGCCTTCCGGAGTTTTTTGAGAGAAAACTTTTTGTATGTGAACCCATCTTCCGTCAATCCATTTTAAACCTTCGTAATCTCCATCTGGTATGTAGGTGTATTTTTTATTTGGCTCGCCGGTTTCAGAAATTAAATGTTCGTAGATAATCATATCCTGGTCAGGATCATAAGTTAATCTTGGGCTGGAGTTCTTTTTATATTCCATTACATAACGGGCCCGGGTTTTTTTAATCACACTATTATCCTGGAAGCTGAAATTTGCTCCTCCGAAAATGGGTTCACCATTTTTAAATGTAAGAATCTCGATCACTTTTTTGTTGCTGTTAATGTTATTTTCATCATATCCAAGCAGTGTATAATAATTATTTCCAAAAGCTTTTTTTTCTATCAGTTTATAATAAACAGCGCCCATCCAACCGAAATTATTTCCAATCGTATCTTCTTTGTTTATGGTAATGGCTGATTTATCTATAAGAGGAAAAAGTTGCAAAGAGCCATCGCCCGTTCTCATTTGAATCGCCCCGTGCTGGCGGGTTACCTGTTCATTTACCACCATCTGCCAGGTAAATATTTTGAAGGAACTGTCGTCAGGAACCAGCCTTGAAATAGTGATAAGGGAATCGAATGGATAATAAAAAGAGTTGTTGATCTTAAGCGCTCTCACAAACATTTTTGTGAATGAACTATCTGCATTTAAACGATCGGCAGAATTTCTTCCCTGTATGATTTCAATGGCAAGTGTCTTAAGGGAATCTTCTCTTTTGGCCAGATATTTCCTGTTAGTGACAGATATATGCTGGGCAAATGTTGTATTGCCAAGAAGTAACAAGCCAATTAAAAAAAGATGATTTTTTTTCACCAGGAATATTTGCGCAAAGAAACTGGAATTTGATGTAATATGATATGTACCAATAAAATTTAACTAAGTTATAAAGCCTTTGCTACGGAGAGAAGATCATTAAAAACAACATCAATATCTTCATGATGTAAGTCAACGTCTTTGCGTGTGGTAGGCAAAAAAATGGTTGCCGCCACACTAAGGCTTCTTCCAAATTTCATGTCGCTTAACGTGTTACCAATCATAATACTTTTTGAGAAATCAATTTCAGGGAAATCCGCTTTAGCCTGTAAACCCATACCGGGGTTAGGTTTCCGGTTTGGCCCTTCCATATCGGCGCAGTAATATATTTTATCGATCCTTCCGCCGGATTGTTCAAACTCCTGCAGCATATTTTTGTGAATAACTTCAAGGTCTTCCAATTTAGTAAGTCCTTTTGCAACACCGCGCTGATTGGTAATGATAAATATTTTCCCAAATTTTTTATTAAAAATCCTGAGGGCTTCTTTCACTCCATCATAAAATTTAAATTCCTCCCACTTATGAATATAGTCCTCATGCTTTTCATCATTGATCACACCATCCCTGTCAAGAAAAAG
>JALZAJ010000158.1 GCA_030948465.1 Bacteroidota bacterium | reverse complement strand
GGTTGACGCTTATAGTAATTGGGATCAATGGTTGTTCCGTGGGCAATTATCTCCGTTCTGCCTGCCTGGCCGGAATAGTAGGAATAATAAAGAGGTTCGTAATTTCTAAGCTCTTTGGGAATAAGCCTGTTATAATAAGCCAGGGTCCAAACACTGTCCGCAATACTGCTGTCGCCAAGGAACTTTTTAATGCTTGTTTCAACCGGCATTGCCAATTGTACGTTGGCGCTGGGCCCGATAAAACTGCTCATGGAAACGCCAAAACCATACATAAGAAAAATTCCCTGTGGTGTATTGCCATTAGAAATATAACCCGGAAGATTACTCAGGCTTCTTGCCAATTGAGGCACATTGAAAATAAGTCCGTTGCTATCTGTTATAAAATTTCCGTCAGCGTTTCTTATCAAAACAAGGCCTGGATAGTTTCTGTTCTTTCGCTGGATACTGTACATGATGATTTTACCGGGGATAAAATTATCACGTAAGATCGCCGTTATAATTTGTTTTGGAATTGAATGAACGGTATTCTTTATTTCAGCCAGATGCAATTGAAGCATATATAAAATGGGATCAAGTATCGCTTGTTCGCCAAATTTTTTATTTATAAGATCTACAAGGTTTTCATTATTGTATGGGAAAACTTTATTGTTTGCCAACCAATACTCTGCGCATATAGCAAATAATTTTGGGTCGGGCGTGGTGGTAAGTAATTGTTGCATTTCATGTCCAAATTCCAGTGGATATACCGAGTAGGCAAGTTCCGCTAATGATCTTTGAAAATCTATACTTCTTTCGCCAATATTATTAAACGCATATTTAATTTTCGCCTCGCTGAAAGGCGTTTTGTAAACCAGTAATTCAATCGCGCCGAAGGCTTCTTTCCATTTCTCTTCAGTTGAATCGGCTAATGTGTAAGAGAGGTTTTTATAGATGGTGTTTTTGACTATCCGGTCATGCATTTTTTCACGTGCTGCCTTCATAGTATAAGATGTGTAGAGAGGAGCATCATATTGCGCTAAACAATTCTGTATGGAACAAAACGTAAAACCAAAAATTAACAGGAATTGAATTCTTGACATTTAATATTTTCTTCAAATTTCTATTGCACATTGGCAGCGAGAAATGCCTGAATTTTATTGAACGAATCAGTTAAGTGAGGCCCGAACCAGCCATGCCCTTCGTCCGGATAAAATACATATTCGTTAGATACTCCGGCTGCTTGCAACTTTGCCTGTAAGGTAACCGCCTGAGATGGTTTTACCAAAGGGTCTTGTCCTCCATGTAAAAGTATAGTGGGTGGCGATGATGACGACACAAAATTAACCGGGCTTGAGCTGGCGTATAAGGCGGGATCCTGAGCCGGTGTTTTCCCGACAATTATAGCAAGCTCCGGAGGTATTAATGGATCGGCGGGGTCATTGTACATGGCCGTAATGTCGGTAGGTCCAAAAAAAGAAACGATCGCTTTTGGTACGACTGGGGTATTGTATTTATAACCCTGTAACAAGGCCAAATGCCCGCCGGCGCTTACTCCCAGCAAAACGATTTTTTTTGAAATGAGATAATTTGCTGCGTTGTCAACTATATATTGCAGAGCCGCTTTGGTATCATTTTCCTGTGCGGGAAATGTATTCACCCCATTTATTGAAAGCCGGTAATTAATATTAAAAATCGCATAACCAGGCAATCGAATCTTCATGGTATCCACATATTCGCTAAGATCCGTTTTATCACCGCTTTCCCAGGCGCCGCCATGTATCATTATTAAAACTTTAGTGGAAGAAACGGATCTGTCCGCGGGGAGATAAACGTCCATGTTCTGCAAAGGATCAATTCCATAAGAAACATTCAAGACTGTTTTAGCGTTAATGTTTTGCGGTTGATTTCCCGGGTCAATACTTTTTTGGCAGGAAAAAAACACCACAACAGGAGTAAAAAAAAATAACAGGAATATTTTCTTCATAATTTTTTAAAAATGGAAAATTAATGAAGAATTTTTTTAAGAAAATAAAAATTATTTTCAGTGGTGGGAATTTGCTGGTAAAGCAGTATTTTATAATTCTTTTTGCTCTTAGGGCTAGTTAATACGGGAATTAACCTGCTAAAAGTAAAAGGGTTCAATCCACGTTTGGTTTTTACTGTGAAGGATGATAAGTAAAAGTTACTGAAAAAGAAAAGAATATATTTTCATACTTATTTTAAGTATGAAAAATTACTTAAGAAAATGTTTGAATGGCGTGAGGTGTTATTGGTCTTCAAAATAGTCTGTATCTATTTTTTTGATTTCGTAATTGTTTTGAATTGAAACACCAAGGTTATAATCAATCATATATTGAGAAAGTTTTTCGCCGTCAATAAGAACTATTTTAGTTTCATTTTTAGGAGTATATAATTCAGCCTCTTTAGTAAAGGAAGATGTAGTGATAAAAATACCTTTCTTGGCGCCCTGCCCTGCAAGCGCACCCACGAATTTATGAAGTTCGGGCCTGCCAACAACACCTTCCCATCTTTTAGCCTGGATGTAAATAACATCAAGGCCAAGCTTATCTTCTTTTATTGTTCCATCAATTCCTTCATCTCCGCTTTTACCTATCGCTTTTCCAGCGTCTTGTATCGAGCCTCCATATCCCATTTTTACCAAAAGTTCAACAACAATTTTTTCAAAAAAAGATGGATGAACAGTTTTAAGTTTTAATAACAATTCCTGCTCCAGAGCTATACGAATTTTTTGATAACCATGTTCCAATTGTTCTTCCGGAGTTTGATTCAAATTATCTTCCACTATTGAATCATCAATTTTGAGTATTTCCTTTTTTCTAAATCCACCGATCAGGCTTCTGTAATCTTCGAACTTTTCGGCAAGATATTTTACGTTAATAAACGAAGGATTCTCTCTTAAGATTTGTTCACCCCTATTTGTTATTTTAAACTGCCCTTTACCAACATTTTCAATAGCTCCCGCCATTTTTAAATGAGCCTTCGCCCAATAAATTCTGTTGTAAAATTTTTTTTGACTTTTACTTGGAAGCCATTCATTTAAAATCCTCCTCACTTAAATTAAATTCCTTTGCAAGCTTTTCTATGGCATCTTTTATAGAATGAATCTGTTTATCGCTGCTAAATTTTAGCAGAGGTAACATTAATGCCTGATAATCTGGGATCATGATTATAAATTAAAAAACCTGTGAAATATCATCAGGCTTTCAGAAAAATAAACTTAGATTACGCCTAAAATAACTTTATAATAGCTATACTTAATCCGCCAATTGCTACCATTGCTCCTACTACCCAAATAATAACTTCCTTAAATCCTTTCTCAATTTTTATTTCCAGATCTTTGATATCTTTTTTCGTGGCAAAATCACCTCTTTTCATTTCCTCATCGATAGTAATCTTTAAATCCTTCCGCAATTGCTCCTCAGCATAAGCCAATTCTTTGGCATAGCGTTTTGCATCGCTGTCGGAGAGCTTAATTTTATCTTTCAAAAAATCATATACCGTTATTTCGGAGATGAGCATCTTTACTTATTTCACATAAAGATAATAAAACAATTTTTTTACTCATTCATTTCACATCCAGCTTTATCTGTAACTCCTCCCACTGTTTTTCATCAATCGTTGAAGGCGCATCAATCATTACATCTCTTCCCGAATTATTTTTAGGGAAAGCAATAAAATCACGGATAGATTCACTGCCCCCAAGAATTGCACATAACCTGTCAAAGCCAAATGCTATTCCACCATGCGGCGGAGCACCGTATTCAAAAGCACCGAGTAAGAATCCAAATTTATGTTGCGCTTCTTCTTTTGTCATTCCCAGGGCGGCAAACATTTTTTCCTGTAGTTCTCTTTGAAAAATTCTTATTGAACCGCCGCCGATTTCATTCCCGTTTAAAACCATATCATAAGCATTGGCTTTTATTTTTGAATAGGGATGCTCTAAATATTTTTCTGCATTTTCTATTAAAGGATTGTTGCTGATCATTACCTCAATATCTTCAGGCTTTGGTGATGTAAAAGGATGATGCCGTGCTACCCAGCGGTTGCCTTCTTCATCATATTCAAACAATGGAAAATCAGTTACCCATAATAATTTAAATTCTTCAGGCTTGCGCAAACCTAACCTTTCACCCATGTATAAACGCAGATCGCTTATCGCTTTTCTTGTACGTTCTTCTTTGCCTGCAAGAATTAAAATAAGGTCACCGTTTTCTGCCTGGCAAAACTGAGTGAATGATTTTAATTGCTCTCCATTGAAGAATTTATCAAAGCTGCTTTTTAAAGTTCCGTCAGTATTCACTTTAATAAAAGCTAACCCGCCCATGCCAATCTGCGGGCGTTTTACCCAATCAATTAATTCATCAGTTTGTTTTCTTGAATAATCGCTGTAGCCCGGAACGGCAATGGCTACAATAGTTTCAGCATTATTAAATACTGCAAACTCTGTCTGGTTCAGTCCTTCAAATTTATTTTCACCTTCCACTTTTAAGTTAGCCACTTTCATATCAAACCTTATATCAGGTTTATCATTTCCATAATTCCACATGGCATCCTCCCATGTCATTCGCCCCACCTTTTCTGAATAATCTATTCCTTTTACTTCTTTGAAAATATACTTAACCAGGCCTTCAAACATTTGCAAAATATCTTCCTGTTCCACGAACGCCATTTCACAATCTATTTGTGTAAACTCAGGTTGCCGGTCTGCACGCAAGTCTTCATCCCGAAAGCATTTTACAATTTGATAATAACGGTCATAGCCGCTAACCATTAATAATTGTTTAAAGGTTTGCGGCGATTGCGGTAGTGCATAAAATTCACCGGGATTCATGCGGCTTGGAACCACAAAATCTCTTGCGCCTTCAGGAGTTGATTTTATTAAAAAAGGTGTCTCAATATCAATGAAATTTTGCTGGTGCAAATAATTTCTGGTAGCACGGTTTACAGCATATCTCAATTCAATATTTCTCTTAACCGCGTTTCTTCTTAAATCAAGAAAACGATATTTCATTCTTATATCGTCTCCACCGTCGGTTTCATCCTGTATGGTAAAAGGTGGCACTGCTGACTTGTTCAGCACTTTATATTCTGATACTAAAATTTCAATATCACCCGTAAGAATGTTTGGATTTTTATTGCTGCGTTCGTTTACTTTTCCTTTTGCCGCTATCACAAATTCTCTTCCCAAAGGATTATTATCAAATTGCTGTGTAAGCTTTTCATTGAAAAGCAATTGAGTAATACCATACCTGTCTCGAAGATCTACAAACGTGATACTTCCAAATTTTCTGATCGTTTGTACCCAACCGGCAAGTGTTACTTCTGTGTCAAGGTTATCTATTCTTAACTCTCCACAGGTATGTGTTCTATACATTGTAAACTTTTATTTTGAAATTTTTTTGAAAGGGCAGCAAAGATAATTAAACGCAATCTAAAGTGGTTAGTTGCCCGGCTTGGGCTATTCAGCAGAATATTATCATCTCCCTGGTTGAAATGGCGTGTAAAGGGCTTCTCTTTTTTTTACACAAAAAAAGAAATAAAACCCTTGCAAAAAGGCTTTGTAAATGAATATTTCAAATAGAAGGGGCAACTTGAAAATAAGCCAACCAAAAAACCGTTTAATTACAAAATTATCTTTTGCTTAATTCAAACTTCTTCTATTACTTTTAGCTTCCAAAAAATTACCAAAACTAACGCAACATGAAAAAACACCTTGTTGCCATCTTAATGATGTGCAATTTTGCTTCATTTTCTCAAAAAAATTCTTACGAAAAAGCCTGGAGCTCTTTGAATGAAAACAAAAGGGGAGAGGCTGAGAAATATCTTGCCGAAGCAATGGGCGAACCGCTTACTGCCGCAGACGCGTATATCACCAATATTTATCTAAAAACGTATAACGGCAAAGAAAACGAGATAACAGATTTTGGCAGTAATTTCTATGCTAAATCTCAGAATCCATATCCATACGTGTATGCGTTATGGTTTAACGATGCCGTATTAGGTTCTTACGGAAAGAAAACGAATGCAAATCAGTTGAAGTTGCTTGACCAGGTTTTAGAAGATAAAAATGCAACAGGTAGCCTGGTTGCGGCGGCAAATTATCAGAAGGAATTTCATTTTTTGTTTTCTGCAGAATTGGACAAGACACAACAATATGCCGATGCCATAGGCAACATACGGAACTGGCAATATGCCGGGCCTTTTGAGAATCTTTCCGAAAGTGGGTTTAATAAAAATTACGGACCGCCGGATCATCCCGAGCCTGGCCCGATTTTTAAATCTCTTACTAATGCGGATGTGAAATGGTTTACACCTGCCAATGAAATAAAAGACGGATGGACACCTGTAAGCTTTCAAATTAACCGTAGCACGGCTGTGGTATATGCTCAAAATTTTGTTTCGTCACCTGTAGACCAAACTGTTCTTTGCAATCTTGGTTTTTCCGGTGCAATTAAAGTTTGAATTAATGATGAGCTTGTAATATCAGAATCAAAAGAGAGGCTTACTGAAATGGATACCTATACTGTGAAATATGACCTGAGGAAAGGAATTAACAGGGTGTTGGTGCAGTTGGCATTTACAAATACTTCTTATCCAAATTTTACTTTACGTTTTACTGATGAAAAATATAAAGCGATTTCAAATATTACCGGCTCTCCGGATTATGCATCTTATCCCAGGCCTGTTGCAAATAAAAAATATGGTCTTATTCCTCATTTCGCCGAAGAATATTTTGCTCATAAAATAAAAGAGCAACCTGGTAACCTTGTTAATTATTTACTGCTTGCCAATGTGTATGCAAGAAGTAAAAAGTTACAGGAAGCACAGGATCTTATGAGTACCGCTATAAAAATGGCCCCGGGAAATTCTTTGCTGAGATTTAAAATGATTGAAATTTTAAGTGCAGAAAATAACAGGACCATGCTGCTGGAAGAAATAGCTAAGCTAAAGCAGGAAGATCCTGAAAGCCTGCTGGTTTTTGATTTAAACATTAAGGAGTTTTACGACAACGAAAAGTTTGAAGACTGTGCTTTGGAACTGGAGAAAAGAATTAAACTCCACGGTGTAGATGAAAGTACCTGGAGCTATAAAATTTTATTGCTTATTCATGATAATAAATATGATGACCTCGTAAAGGCGGGGGAGCAGATGTATGAAAAATATCCAAATAATGTGAAGCTGCTCATCCTGATGTATAACATAAAAAAGGAAGTGTATAAAGACCAGAAGGCCGGAATGAAGCTGTATGAAAATTACATAAAGGCTAATTACAGTTATGATGTTTACACGGATTATGCGGCAAAGCTCAGCGAGCAGGGAAGTACGGCAAAGGCATTGGATGTAAGACAAAAACTGGTAAAATTATTTCCTTATGATCCCTCCGGCTTGTACAATTTAAGTAACTATTTTTTTTCTATAAAGCAATATGATAAGGCCGAAGAGTATATTCTAAAAGCTATGGCGTTATCTCCTTACAACGAAGTTTATTGGGAAAAATTAGGCGATATAAAAAATGAAAAGAATAATACAGTAGAAGCACTAAAGGCTTATGATCAATCACTGAAGTATGATCCTAATCAATACAACCTGATCAGCAAAGTAAGAAAGCTAAACGGTAAACCCGATGTATATAAACTGTTTCCTGAAGCAGATGTAACGAAGATAATTGCCAACGACAATCCCTCTCAGGCTAAGAATACAGACTACGGATATTATTATATTCTTGATCAAAAAGATGTAGTAATCTATCCCGGTGGTGCCAATGAAGAATATTATACACTTATCATAAAGATCACAAATGATAAAGGTATAGAACGATATAAAGAAACCTCTATTGGTTATAACAATTCGCAGTCTTTGCTGATAGAAAAATCAGAAGTTATAAAAAAGAGCAATGCGAAAATAGAAGGTGAAAGAAACGACAACCAGGTTGTATTCACCAACCTTGAAGCCGGAGACATTATCGTTTTTAAATATCGCCTTCAAAGCTATGTGTATGGCAGGTTTGAAAAAGAATATTGGGACAAATATGTTTTTGGCGGGCAAACGTACACTGCATTAACGAAGTACAATTTATTAATTCCGGAAGATCAAAAAATAGATTATTTGTTCACAAATTCATCGATGAAACCCGACATAAAAACGATTGAAAATTTTAAACAATATAGCTGGGTAATGTCGGCGCCTGAGCCGTTAAAAGATGAACCTTTGATGCCTGTGATTTCTGATGCAGGAACTGTTTTGCATGTATCAACTGTGCCATCATGGAAGGAAATAGCTGATTGGTATAGTGATATCGTAAACAACAAATCGGAAGAAGATTTTGAAATAACTGCGGTATATAAAAAATTATTTCCTGATGAAAGAAAATCGATGACACAGTTTCAAAAGGCAAAAATTATTTATGAATACATTGAGACTAATATAAAATATAGCTCTGTATCATTCAGGCAAAGTTCTTATGTGCCCCAAAAGGCATCTTCTACTTTAACCACAAGGCTTGGTGATTGCAAAGATCTTTCTAATCTTTTTGTTACACTCGCACGCATGGCGGGCATCACTGCTCAAATGGTATTGGTAGATACGAGGGATAATGGGCAACAGGATATTATGTTGCCGGGCATACAATTCAATCATTGTATTGTAAAAACTACCCTTGATAGCAAGAGTTATTATATCGAGCTTACGGATAATTACTTGCCTTTTACAAGTTTACCGAATAATCTTAATGGCGCTATAGCCCTGGAAATTCCACAGAAATCGATGAATGAAAAGGCCGAATTAATAAAGCTTAAAGCCGGCAACAGGGCAAAGGAT
>JALZAJ010000147.1 GCA_030948465.1 Bacteroidota bacterium | reverse complement strand
CATAGTGGCAATAGGAGTAACAGACGAAAACTCCTGTCGAAAAGCGATAAAATCATGATCCGTTATATCTCTTGGGAAACCGTTGGTTATAATTACATCCCGAAGACCGTCATTATCGAAGTCAGCTACCAATGGTGTCCAGCTCCAATCCGTTTCAGCAATGCCTGAAAAATAACCGGCATCACTGAAGATGGGGTCTCCAATGGAATCATCAGCATTAACTCTTGGCCCCTGGTTTATCTGAAGGGAGTTTCTTACATATTGAGTCTGTAATCCAAAATTTGGATAAAATAAGAATGTTTGATAATTATTAGAACCCATCATCATTTTTTTGCGATAATTATCTTCGGGGTTCATATCAAGTTCCACAACATCACTGAGACCGTCATTATTAATATCTATCACATCTTGCCCCATGCCATTGGCAGAGGTATGTTTAAAATAGGAAGTTGCTTTATCAGTAAAAGTTCCATCATGATTGTTTATATAAAGCAAGTCGCTCGAAAGGAAATCATTGGTTACAAAAATATCTTTCCATCCATCTTTATTAATGTCTGCAATAGTTGCTGCATGGCCATAGCCTTCAATAGTGAGGCCGGCTTCTTTGGTGACATTTGTAAATACAGGATGCTTCAATGAAGCATTCATATCATTTCTATAAAGCCTTCCTGTGCTGGGAAAAGAACCTTCTGTAATTTTAGGTTTAAACATAGCAGGATTTACATTTGGCAAAATCTGGTTAACTACCAGGTACATATCAAGATCGCCATCGTTATCATAATCAAAGAAGGTTGCCATTGTGGAGTGCGTCGTATCATCGAGCCCATACTCTGCCGCTTCGTCTTTAAAAACAGGGATACCATTTTTATCAAGCCCCTGGTTTATGTAAAGAATATTTTTTCTCCTTTCCGGATTTTTATCCATAGACACACAAACATACATATCCATCCATCCATCATTATTGATATCTACAACGGCCACGCCCCTGCACCACTTACCTTCGCCGCCTACGCCAGCGGACTGGGTAATGTCATCAAACTTCATATCACCTTTGTTCAGGTATAATTTATTGGGGACAAGGCTTCCCGTAAAATATACATCCTGCAAACCATCATTATTAAAATCGCCAATACCCACGCCACCGCCATTATAAATGTTGGTTACATTAATGGGGTTGATAGAATCGGTTTCAACAATTTTATTATTAAACGTAATTCCTGAATGATCTGAAAATACTAACCGGAATAAACCAGTATGATTTTGACAGGAAAATAGAGCGACCGAAGCAAATAATAAAATACCACCATAAATAATATATCTCATATAAATCTCTTTGTAAATAACATCGTGATTTCAGAACGCAGGACCTAAAAAGTTACTCAATATTTTACCATAACGTTATTGCGTAGACGGAGGAGGAACTTTGGCACCCCAGGTCGTGTTTGGCTTTTCTCCCATCGTGAATATCAATTTTCCGCCTTTCATTAGTTCGTCCCTATACATCCAACAGTTGTTAAGCGGCTTGCCATTCCACCTGGCTGATTGTATATACACATTTTTTGCTGCATTATTTTTTGTCTCAATTACCAGTTCTTTTCCGTTGCCCAGTTGAATGTCGGCCTTATCAAAAAGCGGGCTTCCAATTTCAATTATAGGTCGGCTATCTGTAAAACCTTTTACATCAAACAAGCCGAGCGAAGCCATTACATACCACGAACCTAGCTGACCCTGGTCTTCGTCCTGCCCATAGCCGTACCCGTGAATAGGTTCAGTGCCATAAAACTCATTGCAAATTGCTCTTGTCCATTTTTGGGTGAGCCAGGGTTTTCCGGAAAAATTAAACAGCCAACTGATATGAAGGCAGGGCTGGTTTCCGTGATTGTAAACTGATTTTATTCCTGCAAAGGCGTCAATTTCTTTACCCCCGCCAAAAGCGCTTTTTTGTGAAGTTTCAAAAATTGTATTTAGGCGCTTATTGAAATCAGCTTTGCCAATTCTATTGATTAAACCCGCAGGATTTTGCGGCACATAAAAAGTATATTGAATGGCGTTTCCTTCCTGAAATCCCCGCCACGGCTGGTAAGGATCAAATTTGCCAATGAAATTTTCATTGGCGTCTCTTGGGTGAACTAATTTTTCTTTAGGGTCAAAAATTAAAGACCATCCATTTGAATATTTAATCAGCCTGTTATAATCATTTTTGTATCCTAAAGATTTTGCCATTTGCGCCGCAGCAAAAGTGCTGAAGCTGTATTCGAGCGTATGGGAAGCAGAAAACTGCGAGCCGGTGCTATCCGTCTTATCGGTTTCGAGATTTGTTGAATAGCCCTTTTTGAGAAAAACTTCCAGGTCTAATTTGCCTGACCCTACCCGCCTGTCAAGATACCCTAATTCGTTTTTCTTTACTGCTTCATATGCAAGAGGGATATCATAATTCCGGAGCCCGATATTATATGCAGCGGCAATTGCTAACCCTACAAAATTGGTACCTACACCTGAGACGAAATTGCTGTTTGCAATACCATCTCCAAACCATCCCCGTTGTTTATAAATTTCTAATTGCGTTTGTACAAAACTTGTATAATGTTGGGGGTAAGAGAGTGCCCAAAGTTGCGTCAAATTCCAGAAGGCTCCCCAAATGGCATCTGTATTATAAAACTCGTAGCTAAAATCTCCATTTTTGCCCACCGGTAAGTGCCCGATGGTGCCGTTTTGTTTGGGATAGTCACCGTTTACGTCACTTGCAATTCCCCTGCCCAGTAATGCATGAAAAAGCCCGGTATAAAATTTTACTTTGTTGGCCCTCGTTTTTCCTTCCACAGAAATTTTACTTAGTTCATGCTGCCATATTTTTTTTGCTTCCTTGCGTGCATCGTCAAAAGTCAGGTTTGCTGCTTCAGCTTCAAGATTTTGCCTCGCATTATCTATAGAAGTGTAAGAAAGCCCTACTTTTAATTCTATTACATCTTTATTGTTTGTTTTATATTCAAGAAAAATTCCTGCGCCTAAGCCTTTGGCAAAACTCTTATTTTGTTGAATTCCTGAAGTGTCGAAAGCCCCTGTTGATAAAGGTTGGCGGCTAACTTCACCCCAGAAGTACATCGATACTCTGCCACCCTTGTCATATTTTTGAACATATTTCGGCTCGGTAATTACAAAACCTTCGAAGTGAGTATCATCTATCATACGAATAGAAGCATCCCTCACCGGTCCGCTTTCTCCCTGTACATTCCCGATATCAAAAATGATTCTTGACTGATCGCTTTTCGGAAAAGTATATTTATGAAAACCAACTCGTTTTGTTGCGGTTAATTCTGCAGTAATGTTATAATCATCCAGCAATACTTTATAATAGCCTGGCTCAGCAATTTCATTTTTACGATCAAACCGGGAGCGATATCCCTCGTCCGGATTTTCCAATTTTCCCGGCTTAACTTTTAACTTGCCCGTAGCCGGCATAACAGATACACCGCCCACCTGCCACTCATGAAAATGCACGAAACCTTCAATAGAGTTTTGCCGGGCATCGTAGCCAACTGCTTCCCAGCCTGATGCGTTTCCATAATGACCGTTTGTTGATGGGGCCAATTTTGCCATGCCGTGGGGCAATGCAGCAGGCGTGTAAAAAAACCACCTGCTATGTGCGGTACCGATATTGGGATCGACGTAAGTCAATACATCTTGTGCGGCGGCATTGAAAGTGAGAGCGAAGGTCAAAAGCAGGAAAGTAAATATTTTGAATAAAGTTTTCATCGCAGAAAAAATTTAAAATTGTCCCTTGCTTTCATCAGTAAATAGTTTTACTCTATCTAATACTGGCTGAGCACGTTTGTGATGTATTTTTCAATCGTAATCACTTCAATACAGATGACCTAAGACACTAAATCGTCAAATACCGAGTTAACGATTAGGCGACGCCGTGAGTAATACGGTATTCTTATTGTGGTAAATTCTCTGGTTTATGTTCATCGCCTGCAATTTGTTCCGATCGTTTATCGATCCGAATTTATGATCCTTCAAAATGCTGAAATTATCAGTATGAAGGCAGGTCTAAAAAGGGTTCATGCCTTTTTTATATCTATTGAATAAATAAATTTGTCTGATCTGTAGTAACCCAGGTTATATTCAATTGGTCTTTCCCCAACATCATACACAAATCTTTCTCTAAAGAGAACAGATTCTGAAGGCGCAATTTTCAGCTTCTTTCCAATATTGCCTGCAAGCCTGGCACTTATATTTTCGGCGGAACGGACAACTATAATACCGTACTTCCGTTCCAACATTGTATACAAAGGAATATCAAAATCATCATTTTCATTTACGCCAATCCGGGGATGAAAATAGCTTTCAAAATATACTATTGAATCGCCTTCGGTACCCTTAAGCTTGGATAATTTCAAAATTTTTTTACCCTTCACGATGTTGAAAAAATCCGCTATTTTTTTATCTGCGGCTACCCATTCCACCTTTAATTCCAAATTAATTACATGAATACCTTTCTCTTTCATTTCCTGGGTAAAACTATGCCAGTGATCTAGTCCTGTTGCTAACGGCTTTTTATTAGCCGGCCTGGTTCCTACACCTTTCTTACGAATGATCAATCCTTCATGCTGTAACTTATTTGTTGCCTGGCGGATGGTGTTTCTGGAAACGCCTAACCTGTTGGCCAATTCGACCTCTTTTGGGAAAAAAGCTCCATTCTTAAACTCCGGTGCCACAACAATTTTTCTTAGTAATTCTTCCACCTGGAAATGCAGGGGAACTTTGCTTTTGTGGCTTATTTGAAACTTCATAATTAGTTCTAATGTTCAAACATACTAATTTTTGTCCGAGTCTGAAAAATTAATGGTATTACCGGGCGATGTGGTAACTTTTCAAGCGTCTAAATATTTTTTATTGCTGATCCTCACAATTCAGGGGATCTGCAGATTTCTATAACAGTCCGGTAATCAGCGTTTGATCGATTCATTAAAATGAATAGAAAACCCGGAACTTACTTAGGTGCTTTAAACATGCTTCATATTCTTTTCAAGGTGTCTGCCATGAAGCATGCCGGAAGGTTAAGAGTAATAGTGCGGCCAGATATTTTCCAACTCATAATGGCCAATCCTCAAGATTGATCGTTGGTCTTTGGAAATGAATCTTATTGCAATATTTTACTCTTTTAGGGTAGGCATTTGTACAAAATGAAAGATCATTTAGGCGGTTTTTTTCGTGCAATGCATTTGGTATATTAGTCTTGTCTTCTTTTATATTCAAGCTGAAAAACAATTGCCTTTATCATCAAAGTGAATTCAAGCAGGGCCAGGTTAGATCTGCAAAAGAAAACGTTGCAGCAAAAATTGAGTCTATAAAAAAAATAAGAGACGAACTGGAATCTTTAAAACCCGAAGAGTTGCCGCCCAACTGCCAATAATAAACCGTAAGCTTATTTTCATAGACCGTATAATTTTTTTCCTGAGAGAAACACGATGATGAAATAATACTTAGGATTATCAAAATTAATAGGGGCTTTTTGCTTAACGGTAATTTAAGATTTAATTTTTAACAGGTACCTTTCTTGTTATTTTTCTATTCCCATTAAACATGATTTCGGCAATAAGCAGTAGTGGTCATTTGCATTTATGATATTAGATGGCACTGATAATTGCCACGGATACAAATTAAATTTTATAGCAATCACAACAGGTACGCGGCTATATTTTAGCCATGCGGGAAAATAGCGTTTGAAAATGAAAATCGCTAAAAAACCATCAAAATAATCCTTGATGATAATAATCGGTATTCCATAGAGTAATCTCTTGGAAATTACTAAT
>JALZAJ010000144.1 GCA_030948465.1 Bacteroidota bacterium | reverse complement strand
ATGAATTGGTAAATACATTTGACATGAGCCGTTACACATCCGCAACGATAAATCCTGATGGCAGCAGCATTCCTTCATGGCTTAGCAATCCGTTAGCTTCGCTCCCATTGCAAGGCTATATTGGTTTTCAGGGTAAACATGCGGGCGCTCCCATTTATTTCCGCAACATTATGATTAAAGAATTATAACCACATTCATAATTCCGTAACCCTCTCAAACATCCAAAATATAATTCCTGCCAGGTAAATCAGGCAATGATAACGGCTAAGCATAGCCGCTTAGGTTTTCCCTGTAACTGTCGGATACCAGTAACTTAGTTATGTGTAATTCAATTAATTGAGTCCGCCACCGGTTTCAAAGTCCTGCATGTGTTATTTCAACCCTAAAGAGAGACGCGACAAGGTAACAGACATTACTCCGCTCTAAAAGAAGTTACCTGCTCATAGCCTAATTTAATAATTGAGTCCAACCCATTAGCCGATATGGCATCATCTATTAATCCGGACATATAACTTTGGCTATCCATTAATTTTTCGTCAAAAAATTGACCCATAATGCTATTTCGAAATAGAATAAATCTATCTAATGCAGGCATGTCTCCGAGATTATAATTTGCGAACTCCATCATTGCGTAATCTCTTACAAATTGAATTAAGGGCAACCCCTGATTGTCTTCCATATTTTAGTTTTTATTTGTATCGCATCTTTTAAAATAAACTTTTAATAAATATAGTTATTATGATTTTGTTTGGATCGCCGGCAATTGCATCGGCCAGCAAACGTGTCTCCCGGGTGGATAGTATTGGCAACATAATAACGCAATAAAATGTTTTAATAAGCTGTTCTTATTATTGGTTCTTTACTTTTTTTTAGCGGATTGAAATCGGTTGAGTGACTTAAACCTATTAATTTTGCCCGCATCAAATATTGGTTGTTCAGGTAATTCGATTTGCCATACAGCACAAGGAACAAAGCAGTAAATCTTATTTCAAAAACTTATTAATTTGCCATTGAGTAGAATGCAAAATTAAAACTCCTGGTTTCATCAATTTGATTGATAAGGATAAAAAACTCAACCCGGCATCGTTTTTATGGAAAAAGCTGTCATTTCACAATACAAGGCTTCGCTGAAGATGCTGATTGATGTTATAAATAAATGCCCGCAGGAGTTATGGGAAAACGAAGCATACAAAAATCAATATTGGCGGATTGTTTACCACTCATTATTTTATACCGCATTGTATCTTTCTGAAAGCTCCGAAAAATTTATTCCATGGGCTAAACATATTGCCACTTATAATTATTTGGGGACTGTTACTGCCGATGGCCTGCCTGTCGTTATAAACCACATTTACACCAAAGATGAAATGATAGAATATGCCATGTTACTATTTAATGATTGTGAAAAGAAGGTAGTAATTAACGGGCAAAAAGAAGGTGGATTTTATTGGTTACCTATGAGCAAGGTGGAAATCCAACTCTATAACCTGAGGCATTTACAACACCACATCGGTCAGCTTACGGAACGACTGCATCACTCAGGCATAACGGGAATAAGATGGGAATCGAATGGTTAACGGTTACGCATAGCCGTAAAAAAATTATGCGGATTTCTCTTTGAAATAATGAAGCTCCAATAATATAGCGACACCTGCAGAAGCGAAGATTATTAAAAATTCAAATAATAAAATCAGGTAAAACCGGGATGAGGCAAGTGAAGAGTCTGTCCATAACCTTGCACTCTCCCCGGGGCCTCCCAGAAATTTTTTAAGTATATCCGCATCCGTCATGTGTGTATGAACAGCCCTTAATGAATCGCCCAGCGAAGTATAATCACCGCCCTTTATATAAGTGATACCTGTACCGCCAAATCCTTCATAGACGTACGTGTGGCGCTGATAGTAATATATGCAAACCATTAACATCACAAAAAAACATACGACAAAAGCAATAGCAACACGTTGAAATTTTGACCTTAATGCTTCAGTGAGCCTGGCTTTTAAAAACGTAGAAACGAGTAACGAGATAATCAACGGGGTCAGAAGCAGGAGAAAAAAATACGTCGCCTGAAGGGACTTTACACCTGTAAATTTATTTACGAGCCATCCAATAATCGCAAAGACTATAGCCGGAATAATGTTCCTGTATTTGAGCACCGGAAAAAAAGAAACCCGTTTTTTATTTTCAATAGTTTTATTTTTTATAGCCTCGGCGAGATGCCTGATATCATAATCAAAATTTGTCTCCGAAACAGAAATACATTGGCGCAGGATTAACGGTTGAAGATCTTCAGGAAGTTCCTGTTGACGCGGCATACCAATATTATCAAACAGCACAGGTATCACCCGGATATTTCTCTTTAAGGCAGTCGCTATTTCAATTCTTACGAGATCCTCAGGGTTCTCCAGTCTTTTTCGTCCATCGGTATCCGTTATGCCAAGCCAGCCTTTTCCCATCACGACGAGAAGAACGTTACATTTTTTCAAGGCTTTATCAATTGAATTCCGATAGTCCTCTCCAGCTTTAATGGTATTGAAATCTTTGAACAGGGATCCGGCCGGAAAAAATTGAGAAAGCCTGTCATACAGGATCTGTGTATTCCATTTGCTGTCATCCTTTCTGTAGCTGATAAATATGTTGGTTGCCATCCTTACAATATAGGAATCAGAATTGGATTACGGTATCAAAAACATGAGCCGGTAAACGGGATGTGGATTGAAAAGATCCATCAGCGTCCATTTTTCATTTGGATCTTTTGCTGCATTAAAAAGGTCCGAGACCGCATAATAAATTTTGCCCGTGCGGTTATCTTTAATCGAAAACTTAAACCTCGCCGGGGCAAAACTTTCACTGGTAGTAGAAGCCATTTTTTGAATAGTGCTCCATTCATCAGGATCAGCCTCCAGTGCCGGTATCACATAAGAAATCGTGTACATATCCATCTCAGGATTTCGGTTCCCGGTCGTTTCTAAAATACTTTTCCTGAAAATGTAAATGTTGAATTTTTGGGGATCATCATCGCCGGAGGCGGCGTCGGGTTCTTTTACCCGGATAGAATAGGATGCGGCGAGGTAAATGGTTTCATTAAAATTCCGGTTGCGTACGAGACCTGTATCCATTTGTAATTTTTTATCATTGATCACGTAAATAAGAATATTAATATCCGCCATCAGTGAATAAATCTTTTGCACATCTATGGCTGATAAATGATCGCCTGAAGTAGCGCGCTGCAAAATTTTGTTTAACGCGTCTACTTCTTTTGTGAGCATGCCCACTGTTTTTTGGCTGGTTCGCCGGATATTTTCTGCCACCTGACCTGTAAGGGATGCCAAAGGAGGCAGAAACCTTTTAATCTTCGCATACAGGTGACCGGTATCAGGCTCTGCAGAAGAAAATTCCGTAACACTAAAAAGATTCGCAAGCGTATCAAGTTTCCTCGCTGAAGAACTATATCGCATGTTGACTTCCCCGTCCGGATTTAATTCCTTTTTAAAATTGTCTTTCATTGCCCGCCGAATTTCTGATGGAGGATCAGGCAGGTTCGGTAAAATGATCGTATGATTGCTTAGCGTGCTGTCATGCTGATAGACATCCGGATTTAAAATTCTGCAGATGGTTAACGCATCCTGGTTAGCATAAATATTTTTGAGCCTGAGCACCGACCTTATCAAAGTTTTTGTTTCCACAGGCACGGGTCTCGTAGTATCTACGTTTATAAATATGGGTCGTTTATGTGTTGAAGTATCTTTAGGTTTTGGAGTATTGCGGCTTACATTATCCCTCGTTTGGGCAGTAGCTGCAACCGTAATAAATGCCAAAAATATAACCCGGAAAAATCTTTTGAAAGCTGTTCTCATAATAATAATTTTTAACAGTTGAACTGCAGGCATTCAGGGTATTCGCATGTTCTCAGAAAATGTAAATCGTTAGAAAGAACTTTGATAAACACCTGGAAGTCCCGTGTTTTTTTTAGGCTTGATCAAATTTACAAATACAAATATTTGATTGCTACTTTTTTGCCTTAAATTTTAAACGCCAATTTAGTTGAACGATTTAAAACACTGAACAACCACCTTCTAAGAGGGTGGGTTGAAATACATCGGGCATAGCCCTCCTTACGGCTCAGGAGATGGATTAAACAAATCGAATTCACGACTTTGGCCTTCTTCCATGCGTTCCTCTCCTTCCTGATATTTTATACCTTCTAATCATGTCTTCATCTATGTCTATCGTGGAAACAAAATAACCTCGTGACCAAAAGTGATTGCCCCAATATGCTTCTCCTTTAATTTTGGATATGTCTTAAATATTTTAATCGCAAGCTTTCCTTTTAATATTCCAACACCGTCGAAACTGAAAGCTTCGGTGGCTTGGCTTAGTTTTTTTATGTTTACCGCCATTGCGCCTATGTTGCCATTATAGAGATTTTTAAAGTCAACATTTCCGGAGGCATTTACAATGGGCAATGTTGTACCAATGGGTTTATAATCGCCTGCAAAATAATGGAGGCAGTAGTTATAGGCATCTCTTGCAATGGAAGGGTTATCCAAAGTACTGTCCATGTTCACTCCCTTTAACCAACCCTGTAAAGTATAGGCATAATCCATTGCCTGCACGTGTTGCTGCCCCAGCACCGTTCTTGCAAGTGGGCCATGCTGTAATAATCATAATGGGCGTCGTGCTCTTCGAGGCCGTAGTCGCCTATTAGTTTTTTATTGTCGGTAATATACACATCGGTTATGCGGACATCCACCAGGAAGAGTAGAGCACATAAAAAAACCGCTATACTTTTTGTTGAATAACGGTTGGGCTCTTTTGTATTCAACTTCCTTTACAAGGCACAAGGATTGCCAACCCACAAAAGCTGCCCGACAACCTTGCGCCATGAACTTGCTATATGCTTGGACTAACAGGGGAGTCCTTTGGACATCCCCCCCGCTTTGCTTCGCTATGAAAGCCCGTCGGTACGTTAACTATAACCCAATTAACCAGCACTTTTATTTTACATTATAATAATGGCTCCGAAGCTAATGGAAACATCGTTTGAGTTTCCGCACAAGCATGGCTAACGCACAAGGCTGTTCGACAAAGCTTGCGCGAACAGTGGGGGAATGGCAAAACTTTTTGGAGTTTGGAGAGTATCAACGAGTATGTGGTGTATCATAATGTTATTCACAAACTCTATCAGCGCCGGATGTGGTTGGTAGAATTGTTGAAACATAATGATTGTAAGTTGTCGTTTTGAATTATGAACGGGGTTTTTGCATGACGCACGATAGGTATTGCTGAAGGCAGGATATTCAATGAACGTTCTGCCCGGAGCTACCGATGATTTATAATTTATTGATGAAGTTAACAACAAAAGTTAATAAGAATTCCTTCTGCCCGAACCCATGATGACCAAAGAACTAAAGATGATGAAATGCACGTCAGCTCTGCTTTTAGCAATACATTTGTTAGCGGATGTTTTGACTGCTATTCCTAAAATAATTGTCCGCATAATCCAATGCTTCAGAATCTGATATATTTTTAATTCCTCCACGATATTCATAAAATGAATCTTCTTTTTTTTCTAAATCATACCAATTTTCATGAAAACAACGTATCAAATTACTAAGCTTTGCAATTGCCAATTTGAGGTCAGCAAAACATGACTTGATTAATCC
>JALZAJ010000137.1 GCA_030948465.1 Bacteroidota bacterium | reverse complement strand
AGAAAATCTGAGAGGCAATGTAAATACACGGCTGCGAAAAGTAAGTGAGCATAACTGGCAGGGTGCCATCTTCGCCGCTGCAGGTCTTGAAAGAATTGATCTCCGCCCTGAAAACTCAATTGACCTGGATTGGATGCTACCGTCACCTGCGCAGGGAGCAATTGTAGTTGTTTGCCGCGAAGATGATAATGATTCATACACAATCTCCAATGCATTAAATGATGTAGCGTCCGCCACCTGCACAAAAATCGAAAAGGATTTTTTGAGAGCTTTATCGGGCGGATGCTCCACACCGATAAGCGCACTGGCGGTTTTGGATGATGATAAAATTATTTTCAAAGGAAACATTTGCAGCCCGGATGGAAAAATAAAAATTGATATCGGGAAAGAAGTGTCTCATAAAAACATAGATAATTTTGGGCTGCTTGCCGGTAAGGAATTTTTGCAAAATGAACAGGTAAGGCAAATAATTGATCAAATTAAAAATGGAAAAAAATAAAGTGACCATATTAAGCACGAGGCCAGTGGGAAAGGAATTAATAAACGAAGCTGCCAGGCACAATATTTTAATAGACGAAATTTCATTTATAAGCACTGAACGTATTGCGGATAAAGAAATGGAAGAAAAAATAAAGCAGCTCGCTCTTCAAAATATAACAGCGGTTTTTACAAGCATGAATGCTGTGGAAGCAGTTGCAAAGTTTATTAATTCGACAACTATGTGGACGATATTTTGCATTGGAAATACAACAAAAAAATTAGTGGAAAATAGCTTTGGCAGCGCAAATATAGCAGGCACAGCAAATAATGCCGATCAGCTCGCTGAAAAAATTATTGAACAAACAACAATAAAAAAAGTATATTTTTTTTGCGGTGATAAAAGGAGAGAAGAATTGCCTGAAAAACTAAAATCAAATAATGTAGAGATTGAAGAACTGTTAGTTTACAGAACTATTGAAACTCCCCAGGTAATTTCAAAAAAGTATGATGGCGTACTATTTTTTAGCCCGAGTGCTGTGCAGAGTTTTTTTTCAAAAAATACTATCTCCTGGAACGCCCAGGTTTTTGCTATCGGTGCTACCACAGCAGAAGCGATAAAACCTTTTGCGCAACTGCCTGTTATCATTGCTGAAACTCCTGGCAAAGAAAATCTTCTAAGGCAGGTAGTTGATTATTTCAGCAAAACACAAATTTTTTAAATGCAGCGATTAAAAAACGATTTATTATTAAGAGCCTTAAAGCGGGAAAAGTTGGAAAGGCCGCCGGTTTGGATGATGAGGCAGGCAGGCAGGTATTTACCTTCTTATATGAAATTGAGAGAAAAATATGATTTTTTTACACGGGTGCAAACCCCGGAACTTGCTGCAGAAATAACTTTACAGCCGGTAGAACAGGTAGGCGTAGACGCAGCAATTATCTTTTCTGATATCCTGGTCATTCCGCAGGCGATGGGCGTTGAAGTTTTGATGGAAGAAGGAAAGGGTCCATCATTACCAAGGATAATACAATCACAAAAAGATATTGATGCCCTTGTAACGGATAATGTAGAAGAAAAATTAAACTATGTGACGAACGCCCTCACTCTTACAAAACAACGATTGAACGGATGTGTTCCATTAATCGGCTTTGCAGGAGCGCCATGGACGATACTATGCTATATGGTTGAAGGCAAAGGGAGTAAAACCTGGGATAAGGCAAAAGAGTTTTGTTTCACCCAACCAACCCTGGCTCATCAATTATTGCAAAAAATTACTGATACAACGATCGTGTATTTAAAAGCACAGGCAAAAGCTGGTGCAGACGTGCTGCAGGTTTTTGATAGTTGGAGCGGTTGTTTGAGCCCTGAAGATTTTAAACTTTTTGCCCAGCCCTATTTATTACACATCGCCAACGCATTAAAAGATATTGTGCCGGTAATATTATTTCCTAAAGGAAGTTGGTATGCACTAAAGGAACTTAGTGAAAGTGGTGCTGCGGGCCTTGGCCTTGACTGGTGCATCGCTCCAAAATATGCGAGAGAACTAACGGGAAATAAAATCACATTGCAGGGTAATTTTGATCCTGCAAAATTATTGTTGCCCATACCACAAATTAAAAAAGAGGTGAAAAAAATGATAGATGATTTTGGGGTACAGGGTTACATTGCTAATCTTGGCCATGGTATTACTCCAAATGTTCCGGTAGAAAATGCAAAGGCTTTTGTGGATGCTGTGAAAGAATATGAACCATAATTTTTTGCAAAATGAATAACCCAATATTTAAAACAGAAACGAAAAAATTTAGGGGAAGATGGATAAGCTATGTTTATGATCTGCAGGAAAAAGTTTGTTCAGCCTTAGCTGATGAGGACGGCAAAGAGACTTTTAGAACTGATGAATGGGAGCGGGGTGCTGAAGGTAAAGGAGGAGGTGGCATTACTAAGGTAATTGCAAATGGTAATGTTTTTGAAAAGGGTGGTGTAAATACTTCGGTCGTTTATGGAAAAGTTACCAATCTAATGCGTAAGCAATTGCATTTGGAAGGGAGTAAATGGTTCGCCTGCGGGTTATCTTTAGTTATACATCCATTAAATCCTTATGTTCCCACGGTACATGCTAATTGGCGTTATTTTGAATTGTACGATGAAGAGGGAAATGTAACTGACAGATGGTTTGGCGGAGGAACAGATCTTACGCCTTATTATTTGTTTGAAGAAGATGCAAAACATTTTCATCAAACCATAAAAAATATCATGGATGGCTTTGATAAAGACTTGTATCCAAAATATAAAAAAGAGTGCGATGAATATTTTGTCAACACGCATCGCAACAATGAAATGCGTGGCATTGGCGGAGTTTTTTACGATCATCTAAAACCAACGAACGAAACTGAAGCAGAAGCGTTACTTACATTTCAACAGGCAATAGGTGATATCTTTTTACAAGCTTATTTACCCATCGTAAAAAAAAGAAAAGATCTCTCGTATGGGGAGCGTGAAATTAAATGGCAGCAGATCAGGCGGGGTCGTTATGTTGAGTTTAATTTGCTGCACGATCGCGGTACTTTATTTGGATTAAAAACCAATGGCAGAACGGAAAGTATTTTAATGAGCCTGCCTCCTGCAGTAAGATTTGAATATAATTATCAGCCGCAACCTGGAAGCGAAGAAGATAAATTGCTGCAGGTTTGTTTGCATCCGGGAACGTGGGCTACGGATTAATGAAAGCTCAAAAAACATTTAATCAGTAAATTTGTAAAAAAATCATCATGAGTTTAGCCGAAAAAAAACAAAGCTTGCTATACATGATCGAAGAAATAAAGTTGATTCTTTAGCAGAGGAAGTGCCTGACAAAAATTCGCTCGAAGTAAATTTATAAAAATAATCATCATGAGCTTAGCTGAGAAAAAACAAAATCTCTTGTACATAATAGAAGAAGCAGATGAAAAACTTGCTGGATTATTAATAGCAGTGGCAAATGAATACAATTCGTCAGGTGAAGAATATACAAAGGATGAAATTGAAAGTTTTTATAAGACCCGGGATGAATTACTAAAAAATCCTGGAAAAGGTTTTACTGTGCAAGACGCCCACCAACGTATCAGAAATAAAGTGCAGGATGGTTTTTGAAATAATTATTTCGCCAGAAGCTTTTGCTGAAACAAACGAAATTTATCTTTTTTACGAAAGAGCATCTGTTGGCTTAGGAGAAAGGTTTTTAGAATCATTGGAAGATATTTACAAAAAACTTTCAAAGGCCCCGCAATATTATGGCTACACTAATAAAGCTAAAGATATTCGTGATGTTAAAATTAACGGTTTTCCTTTTGTGGTTATTTTTCAAATTGTAAACGATACCGTTTTTGTATTAAGAGTGTTTAATACCAGCCGTGACCCGGAGTTGCTTAAAAATTTATAAATTGTTATGTACTTACAAAGACGAAACAGAATTCTTCGCCAGTCTCCTTCCATAAGAAGTATGGTGGCCGAAACAGCCTTAACGCCAAATGATTTTATTGTTCCTCTTTTTATTGATGAAGGTGAAAATGTGTTGACAGAAATTGCGTCTATGCCCAATTATTACAGGCGTTCACTTGATCTTACCATTAAGGATGTAAAAGAAATATGGGAGCTTGGAATAAAAAGTATTTTACTATTTGTAAAGGCTAAGGATGAAGTAAAAGATAATACAGGAAAGGAAGCGTGGAATCCCGAGGGGTTAATGCAACGCAGCATCAAGGCTATTAAGGATGCTGTTCCTGAAATGATCGTAATGACAGATGTGGCACTGGATCCATATTCTTCTTACGGCCATGATGGTATTGTAGAAAATGGCGAAATAGTAAATGATCCTACTGTGGAAGCCTTGGTAAAAATGAGTATTAGTCATGCACAAGCGGGTGCTGATTTCGTCGCGCCGAGTGATATGATGGACGGTCGTATTGGCGCAATAAGAAAAGGCCTTGAAGAAAATAATTTTACGAGGACCGGAATCATGGCTTACAGCGCAAAGTATGCTTCATGCTTGTATGGGCCGTTTAGAGATGCTTTGGATTCAGCGCCTGG
>JALZAJ010000118.1 GCA_030948465.1 Bacteroidota bacterium | reverse complement strand
GCAATAGAATTAATAAATGTGTTGAAACCTTCATCCATCCAGCCATATTTTCTTTCGTTACTGCCTACAATCATTGGAAACCAGGTATGACCAAATTCATGATCGGTCACGCCAAACAATCCTGCATTTTTTGCTTTATAACCACAAAATACAATACTGGGATATTCCATGCCGCTGATATTACCCGCAACGTTGGTAGCCGTGCTGTAAGGATATTCGTACCATCTTTTAGAATAATTTTCAATGCTTCCCTTTACATATTCGGTTGCTCTGCCCCACGAATCCTCTCCATTAGATTCAACCGGGTAAACACTCATAGCTAAAGACTTTCTTCCGGATGGCAAATTCATCCTGGCTGCATCCCATATAAAAGAAGTTGAAGAAGCCCAGGCAACATCCCTGGCATTATTTATTTTAAAATGCCAGGTAAGATTTCCTTTTTTGGGTCGTGACGATGGGTCTGTAACTTCTTCCGCACTGCGTATGATCACCGTTTTATCGCTTTGCCGGGCTTGGGCAAGTCTTTTAATTTGAGTATTAGTGAGAACATCCTGCGGATTTTGAAGCTCTCCGGATCCTGCGACAATATGATTGGCAGGCGCTGTGATCGTATAGTCATAATCACCATAATCCAGGTAAAATTCACCGGCACCTAAATAG
Source organism: Bacteroidota bacterium (assembly GCA_030948465.1). Lineage (GTDB taxonomy): Bacteria > Bacteroidota > Bacteroidia > Chitinophagales > Chitinophagaceae > Ginsengibacter. The sequence goes on along the minus strand of JALZAJ010000118.1, from coordinate 3,160 downwards.
GGGAGCGTATTCCAGCCTTCAATGTCGTCATAAACACACATACGAGGATACCATTGTGCAATGGAATAGATCTTTCCGTTTTTTGTATCGAGAATTCCCGTTCTGTCGGAACCGTATTTTGGAATAAAGTAATTATAATCTATTTTAAAACTTATGGTGCCCCCATTGGCAGCGATTGGAGCAGCGAGACGCAGTTGCACACGGGTATCAGTAATTACATCATTCATTTTTGTTTCCGAAATTTTTCCCTTTGACACCGAAAGTAATTTTATGGAGTGAATATTATATCCACCATCAAAGGTTGAATTCACATCCCCATAACGGCTGCGCCTTGTTGCCGGCGTTTTAGCCTGGCCGCGGGAATTGTGGTTATAAAGATTCTGATCGAGATACAGCCATAAATAGGCCAGCGCCTGTGGGCTGTTATTTGTATAAGTAATCGCTACGCTTCCAGTAATTTCATCTTTCACATCATCCAGTGTGGCAGCTATTTTATAGTTAGCTTTATTAGTCCAGTATTTTCGGCCGGGTTGTCCATCGGCTGACCGGTATTCGTTAACGGAAGATGGATAAAAATTGGGAGTGAAAAGATTATGTGGATCGTAAATAGACGTGTCGGTTTGAGCGGTAGCGGCGGCATAAATTAAAATGATCCATCCAAGTAAAATTTTTTTTCTTAACATGTTCTACGAAATTTTTTAATTTTTTTTTATTTTATATGATTAAATAAAAAGCACAGATTAAACTATTATTAATTGGATAATTCATCTGCGTTAATTCCACTTTTTTAAAAGTTCGCGGCCTTCCGATTTAAACCGTGCATCATCCTCAGTTTTTTCGGGAAGAGAGATCAATACGGCGAGATTTTGTTTAGCCATCATTTCATCATCTTTCCTCTTGTAAGATTTCGCAAGAGTGAGATAATTTAATATAAAGCCGGGGTTTAGCGATTTTGATTTTTCAAAACAAAAAATAGCATCATTAATTCCAGCCTTTGGAAGTGCACCAAAGAAAATCCTGACCGCAGTGCGTTCAAAATAATTAAGGGCGCTTACTTCGTAATACCATTTCCCAAGAATAAACCAGGCTTTGAAATTTTGAGGATCATATTTTATGGAAAGATCTGCATAACGTTTCACGTCTTTTACGGCCATGATTTTATCTCTTCCGCCCCTTTGCATGGCTTCTCTTCCCATTACAAGCGCCATCACGAAGTTGGCATCGGAATTAAGTGAATCTAGTTTTATAGCAATCTGAGCATAAGTTCTTGCCGCGGCAAAATAATCGGCTTGCTTTGCTTTATCGTCCTTTAATCTGGCGCCAACCCGGCTGCAAAGCTCACTTAGTTTGCAAATGGCGGGTATATTATTGGGTTGAATTTTTAAAACTTCTTTGTACTTCTGAATAGCCCGGACATCATTCATGTCAGTTTCACTTTGCGCTGCTTGTTGAATAAAAAAGTGTACATCCTGCGCAGGTAAAGGACCGGAAATAAAGAGGAAGAAACTTACAATAATTGATTTCATATAGAATATCTAATTAGGATAAAATCAAAATTCCTTATGATAACTTACAGCAGCGGCACCCTGTATTCCTTCAATAGGGGGATGCATTTTTATTATCGAGATATTTATGGATCGCAAATGCGGGAAGCGTTCATGAATTTCTTTTCCTATTTCCATAAGAATGGTTTCAAGAAGGGGAGTGGGTATGTCCATCCTCATCTTTATGATCTTATAAATATCGGCATAGTTTACAGTTTCATGAATGGAAGTGATCACATGCTGATCTTCATGAAATTCTACCGAAGCATCAATTTTATATTCGTTTCCAAGAATTTTTTCTTCTTCATGTATGCCGTGAAAAGAATTAAACTGAAGATGCTGCAATTGTACCTTAATCATATTTTCTTAAACCGTATTAAATTATGCGTTACACAGCCTTTTCATCTTCAATTACCGGCATCACGATTTTATCTGACGGTAATGAATGTTCCAATACGCTTAAATATCGCTCCGCATCAAGTGCTGCCATGCAACCGGTTCCAGCAGCCGTTACGGCCTGGCGATAGATCTTGTCCTGCAAATCGCCGCAGGCAAAAACTCCTTCAATATTGGTTTTGGTTGAACCAGGAATCGTTTTTACATAACCGCTTTCATCCATTTCAAGCCATCCTTTAAAAATATCTGAGTTTGGTTTATGGCCAATGGCTGCAAAATAGGCGCTTACGGGAATAACCTGCATTTCCCCCGATTTATTATTTTTTATTCGTACTGAATCTACTTTTGTATCGCCAATTATTTCGTCCACTTCCGTATTCCAGTAAACTTTTATGTTACCGGTGTTCAGAACTCTTTGCTGCATTACTTTGCTGGCACGCATTTCATCCCTTCTTACAAACATGTGAACGAACCTGCAGATTTTGCTAAGGTATAAGGCTTCTTCAGCCGCAGTGTCCCCTGCGCCTACAATACACACATCTTTTCCTTTAAAGAAAAATCCATCACACACCGCACAGGCGCTTACTCCATAACCATTAAGGCGTTGCTCACTCTCCAAGCCCAGCCATTTTGCACTTGCCCCGGTTGCCAGAATTACTGCATCAGCTTCAATCCATTTTTCTTCATCTACCTGCACTTTTAAAGGAGAAGCAGAGAAGTCAACTTCGGTAGCCAGCCCATATCGGATATCGGTACCCATTCGTTTAGCCTGGAATTCAAAATCCACCATCATATCCGGCCCCTGGATCCCATTAGCATAGCCTGGATAATTTTCAACCTCAGTTGTGATAGTTAGCTGCCCTCCGGGTTGAATGCCCTGGTATAACACTGGCTTAAGATTGGCTCTGGCGGCATAGATAGCTGCTGTATAACCGGCGGGGCCTGAGCCAATTATTAAGCAGTGAACCTGTTCATTTTGTGTCTCCATAATTTAATAATTTCAAAAATAGTGAATTTGCCGGTTGATACTGGCAGCAATTTTTTATAGAAAGCATAAAGCAGGCTACTTAGGAATGATAAGAGTTTTGCAGCTCGAAGAATAACCGCAAAATGCGCCTAAAGCACCGTTGCTGATATTTCCTAAAACTTTATTTGGGGAAGCGAATGGATTGCCAATGCTTTGATAAGCAAATTCCATCGTAAGCCAGAATTGGTAAGTC
>JALZAJ010000106.1 GCA_030948465.1 Bacteroidota bacterium | reverse complement strand
GTACTCTGTGCGTTGTCTTAATCTTCAAAATCCACTATCAGATTTCAAGACTCTAAGAATATATGCCCTACGTTCTTCGCGTCCTGGTCAGGATTTGCAATGGAACCTATAATAGGATCACTCCTTTGTCAATATTTTAAAATTTGATAATTAATTCATGCGTTTCTAATTAATTAATTTTTTATTTGCATTTAATTAAAAGAATATTATACGTGGGGTTTTTAAAAAATATTTGGATAAAAACCCTGCACATCACTGTAAAATTCTCTACGCTAACTGATAAATAGAAAATTTTAACAGGCAAATAATTTTCCGGCACATTTTTTACGCATATTGTGTATCTAAAAATTTAATTATTATGGTTATGAAAAAGAATTTACTTTTTAACAAGTATTTATTAATTGCCTCAGCTATGTTTCTTTTTAGCAGTTGTGTTGCTAAAAGATACCTGACTCAATCCCAACAACAGACCGCAGCGTTGCGGGAAGATAGCGCCCAGCTTGCTAATAAGATCACTGCACTGCAGGGAAATATCGCCACTTTAGAAAATAACGTGAAGGATCTTAATGCTAAGATCGCTAACCTGAATAGTCAAAACAGCCAACTGGGGCAGCAAACTGCTGAACAACAAAATCAATTAAGTCAAAGTAAGGAAACGCTCGAACAACAACGCCAGAGATTACAGCAGCTTCAAAATTTATTAGCGCAGCAAAAAGCTCAGTCAGATGAATTGAAAAATAAAATGACGGAGGCATTGAAGGGATTCAATTCCAATGATCTTTCTGTGTTCCAGAAAAATGGAAAAGTTTATGTGCGCCTGTCCGAAAATTTATTATTTCCCTCCGGCAGCGCCGTGGTGAATCCTAAGGGGATAGACGCACTTTCAAAATTGGCGGCGGTGCTTAATTTAAATAGTGATGTTGCCGTAAATATTGAAGGACACACTGACAGCATTCCTATTCGGGGCCGCTTTAAAGACAACTGGGATCTAAGCACAGCCCGTGCTAACGCAATTGTACGGGTGCTGGTAGATAATTATAAAGTGGATCCCGTAAGAGTGGTCGCTTCGGGACATAGTTATTATGATCCTATCGATACCAATTCTACTGCCCAGGGCAGGGCTCAAAATCGCAGAACCGAAATTATTCTTTCACCCAAGCTGGATGAAATGTATAAATTACTGGGGCAGCAATAAAAGATAAAACATCGTTGTCGTTAATTATTAACCTTCGTCTCTTACAGGCGGAGGTTTTATTTTTTAAACCTTCGGAATTATATTATAAATTTTCCGTTTGATATAATTCCCGTTTGTATAACATTTATTGTTTTATACAAAAAAATTATTCCATTTGTTTTCAAATAGTATCTTGTGGTACATTTACCAAAACTACTTTATGAAACTTTTTGTTGCCGGCTTACCTTATGATCTCGATGATGCTGAGCTGGAAGAAATTTTTGAAAAATTTGGCACCGTGACATCAGCCAGGGTCGCTATAGACAGAGAAACTGGCAAGAGCAAAGGATTTGCCTTTGTTGAAATGCTCCACGATACCGATGGAAAATCAGCCATTGAAAATCTTAAAGACATTTCTCTTGGGAAAAAGCCGCTGATCGTTACTCAGGCAGAAGAAAGAGCTCCGACGAGAAATCCGGGAAGCGGCTGGCAAAAAAGATAAGGGTAAGGCATTTTTACTTTAAAATTGTAAACTATATGCCGGACGAAAAACCAGAAGTTTGGCAACGAGGGCCCGTTGAAAACATTCCCGCATTATTACAGCCTATTGCCCATGCATTATTACAGGCCCGGGAAGAAGTAAAAGAGCTTACCGGTAATTTCCCTGAATCTCTTTTATGGGAACGGCCTGGAGGTGTGGCCTCACCGGCTTTTCATCTTCAGCATCTCACGGGCGTGCTCGACCGCCTGTTTACTTACGCAAGAAGCCAGCCTTTGTCAGAAAAACAATTCCATTCTTTATCTATCGAAGGAGTTCAATCCCAAACTCCATTTACGCTAATTGAACTGGTAAACTTATTTAACATGCAGGTTGATATTTCCCTGGATGCTTTAACTAAAGCCGATATAACAGCGCTTACCGATGCGAGAAACATTGGCCGCAAACAAATACCCACTACATTAATTGGTTTGTACGTTCACGCTGCAGAACATACTATGCGTCACGTTGGTCAACTACACGTAACTATAAAAATTCTCGAAGGCTTGCACGCTGACCAGTAAAGAATTATCGTATGGTTGTTGCGCTGGTTCGGTGTGTCACGCACATTTTATTTGTTGCCGTCTCACGAACCGTTCTACTTCATTCCAATTCGTGAGATACGAACAGGGGCAATTTTTACTCCATTCTTAAACTCTTCACAGGATTTGCCATCGCAGATTTAATTGCCTGGAAGCTTACTGTAATCAATGCAATAAATAGTGCCATGCATCCTGCGATTAAAAATACCCACCAGCTAATATCTATGCGGTATGCAAAATCCTGTAACCACCTGCTCATAAAATACCAGGCCACGGGAGTCGCTATTAAAATGGCAATAAAAACGAGCATCATGAAATCGCGGCTAAGCATTGCAGTTATATTAAACACGGAGGCGCCCAATACCTTCCTTATGCCAATTTCCTTCTTCCGCTGCATGGTAGTGAAGGCAGCCAACGCAAACAATCCCAGGCAGCCAAGAGCAATGGCAATAGTAGAAAATATACTGAAGAGCTGTGCAGTTCGTTGTTCGGCCACATACAAATGATTATAATCTTCATTTAAAAAATGATATTCGAATGGCCTGCCGGGAACCCTCTCCTTCCAGGTTGATTCTAGAAATTTTAATGTTGCAGGAATATTTTTACCGGAAACCTTTACGAAAAAATTATTAACGAATTTCGGATCTAAAAATAGTATCACCGGCTTAATGGGTTGATGTAATGAAGCGACATGAAAATCTTTCACCACTGCTTTAACAGTTCCCGTAACACCTTTACTTATTGTTTTTCCTACCGCTTCGGCGGGTGTCCATCCCAGTGCCTTGGCAGCCGTTTCATTTATCATATATGTATAATGCAGGTTGGCGTTGTTGTTAGTGGTGTCCATCTGTTGCTCATCAGATAATGTGTAATCGCTCCCCGCTATAATTTTAATGCCCATTGTATTTATATAATTAAGATCAACAGGCATTGCGTTTACCAATAATTCTTTTTTAGTGCCTCCATTATCTACGGCTATCCCATCGCCCCATTGCACAAATACCGGCGATTCGTATGCACCTGAAACGCTGTTCACATCCCGGTTTGCAGAGATCGCTTTTTTAATATCATCGTAATTTTTTCGCATCTCATTGTCGACCGGTAATACTATTATTTGGTCTTTATTATAGCCAAGATCTGTGTGCTGAATAAAGGATAATTGCTGAAGGATAATAATGGTTGTTGCAATAAGAAATACAGAAATAATAAATTGAAAAACAATTAGTGTTTTCCTAAGGCCGCCGCCTGAAGACGAAACACGAAAGCCCGATTTTAAAATATCAACCGGCCTGGAACCTGATAAAATAATTGCAGGGTAACTGCCCGCGAGTAAAGCGACGACAGCACCGGATATAAACATCAGAAACAATGGAAGAGGCCTCAATAACATTCCCGCCGTGATGGATTTTCCGCTAATGGAATTGAATAGAGGAAGTAATTGCATGCTTACAATAATAGCTAACACCAATGCGAAAAATGTAACCACAAAAGATTCAGAAATGAACTGGTTGAACAATTGCCATTTCTGTGCGCCGAAAACTTTTCGCACTCCTATTTCCCCGGAACGTGAAGCCGATTGCGCTGTTGCGAGATTCGTATAATTGATGCAGGCAATTAATAAAATCAAAATAGAGATGGCACTTAAAATATAGATGTAAGTTATATTTCCGTTTGGCTCAAGCCCTTCCAAAGATGAATACAGGTGCACTCTTTTTAAAGGTTCCAGATGATATGTAAGATAGGTGCTGCCCGTAAAATTTAACTCTCTGGCAACCTCACCCTTCATATAGTTAGAGATACTTTGCTGCAGAGGTCCAATATCGTCCGGCTTGTTTAATAAGAGATAGGTTACATAATTAGCAGACCACCAATCTTCGCTTTTAGAAACGCCAAGGCTGCTAAATGAAGCAATAAAATCAAATTGAATTTGCGAATTCGCCGGGGCATCTTCAACGATTCCACTTACGAGGTAATCCTTCTTATTATTGATGCGCAACGTTTTCCCAACGGCATCCTGCCAGGTGTTTTCACCGAAATATTTTTCAGCAGTACGTTTTGTTAATACCACCTTGTCCGGGACATCTAAAGCTTGCTGAGCGTTTCCTTGTAAAAGTTTAAAAGAAAACAATTTGAAAAAAGATGAATCGGCAAATAAAAAGTTTTTTTCATCAAACATTTTATTATCGCAGGCAACAATCTGCGAACTTTTTTCTGTTCTGCAAAATGTATTAACGGAGGGAAATATTCTTTTGAATTGCGGGCCTGCTTTTGTGCCGGTCACCGCCACCTTTTCGACGTTTCCATCACCCCCATATTCCATAGTTACTCTTACAATTCTATCCGCATTTATATTGAACTGATCATAACTTATTTCCTGAGTAACATATAGTCCAATTAAAATACAACTAACGATTCCGATTGTTAAGCCAACAATATTTACTCCGGTATAGAGCTTATGTTTTAAAAGGTTTCGCCAGGCAATTTTGAAATAATTTTTGAGCATGTGTTTTGTTTTTTTGTTTTTAGTTCTTAGCCGCAGTCTGACGGCTATCGCCGTGCCGACTGCTATTCCGATCTCAAACTCTTAACCGGGTTTTCAATCGCCGCTTTTAACGATTGAAAACTTATTGTTAGCAAGGCAATAAGTAAGGCAGCCAAGCCCGCTATGGCGAACACCCACCATTCGATACTTACACGATACGCAAAATCTTCCAGCCATTTGTTCATCGCAATCCATGATATCGGTATCGCGATAATGGTGGCAATAAACACAAGCTTTAAAAAATCTTTGGAAAGCAATTGCACGATCTCGGAAACAGATGCGCCCAATACTTTCCGTATTCCTATTTCCTTCCTGCGCTGCTGTGCGGAAAATGACGCGAGTCCAAATAATCCAAGACAGGCAATTAAAATGGCCAGTACAGAAAAGATAAGTGCTATCTCACCCTGCTTCTTTTCCGCTTCATATTGCTTCGCAAAATTCTGATCAAGAAAATAAAAATCTACCGGGTTTGTCTTATCAAATTCCCGATAAACGCTGTTGAGATAAGCAAGTCCCTCCGGTATTTTTCCTTTGGCAATTTTTACATAGAGATTATCTTCCTGTTTGGTATCCGGTGGCATTATCATCACCAATGGCTCTACCTTATGTTGTAATGAATAAGTGTGAAAATCTTTTATGACACCTATTACTTTTGCCGGCGCGGTCTTTCCGTCGTCATTATTTACTTTAAGCATTTGCTTGCCAATAGGATCTTTCCAGCCTAAATCTTTTACCAACGTTTCGTTTACCAACACAGCACCAAATTGATCGGCAGGTGTTGCAGATGAAAAATTTCTTCCCTGTGCTAATTTAATTTCCATTGTTCCCAGGTAATCCGCATCTGCAATTAGTTCCTGTACCATCTTCGATTTATCCGAAACTGATCCATCATTTTTTTCAAATTCGTAACCATAGCTTCCCAAATCATTATTTCCAATCGGGTTACCCGCTGCCGCAACGCCTGTTATCAAAGGACTCTGCAGCAACTTTGCTTTTAAGGCGGGTATTTGATTACGCACATTTTTATCATCAATATGAAAAGTCAGTACCTGCTCTTTATTAAATCCAAGATTAGTATGCAACGCATATTGCAATTGCCTGTAAATAATAACAGAGCCCGCGATCATCACTATGGTAATTACAAATTGAAAGATCACCAGCGATTTGCGAAAAACTATGCTGGCAGTTACGTTACCCATCTCCCCTTTAAGAGCAGGAATAGTTTTGAATCGTGACAAAAATAAAGACGGATAAATACCACTAATGATTCCCGTTAGTACAGAAAATATGGTGAGTAAAACCACCGTATTCAGAACGCCAAAACGCCAGATGGATAATTGTCTTCCACTTAGCTCGTTAAAAAACGGAAGCATAAAAGTCACGACAAACACCGATAGCGTGGCCGCAAGCATCGTAACCAAGACTGATTCTGAAATAAACATACCCGCAAGATGTTTCCTGCCTGAACCAATAGCTTTACGCACGCCTACTTCGCGTACTCTTGAAGAAGACCTTGCTGTGGACAGGTTCATATAATTAATGATAGCAATGATGAGAACCAATAAAGCAATAGCCATAAAAATATATACACGGCTGATGCTGCCGTTGGGGCTTATTTCATAATCAAGATTGGAATGCAAATGAATGGAAGTTAGCGGCTGAAGCTCCATCCGGTAATCTTTAACTCCCATTTCTTTTTGAATGGTTTTTGCAGCAAATTGCGGTAGCTTTTTCTCAAGATCTTTATAGTTAGCCGATTTTTTTAATAGCAGGTATGTATAGATGTGAGAGCTCTGCCAGCCTTCCGTATAATTAGCGGAAAGAAAGCGTACGGCACTAAAATGTAAATGAGAATTGTCAGGCACATCTTTGATAATTCCTATTACCCTAAAGCCATCATGATTATCAAAATAAACGGTTTGATTAAGAGCATTGCCGGCTGCTCCAAATAGTTTATCGGCGAGGGTTTCAGTTAATACGATGGATTGAGGATTGTCTTTGGCTGCAGACGCGTTTCCAAATAAAAACCGGTAAGTAAATATTTTAAAAAAATTATTATCGGCAAAAATAATATCATCTGCCTTTATCTTTCTTTCATTATAAGTTATTACGCCGCCACCTTCCGGATCAATGCGAACGGCGTCTTCAATTTCGGGATACTCCGCTTTTAATGCGGGGGCGAAAGGAGGCGAAGTAAGCGCAATGTTTAAATTGCCGCCGTCCCACGAAGCGTGTTGTACTACCCGCACTATACGATCGGCATTGGTATTATAACGGTCATAGCTAAGGTCGTCTGCAACATATAATGCAATGATCCAAAAAGCGGATAATCCAAACACAAGACCCATGATATTAATTGCCGCATATCCTTTGTGGCGGGATAGATTTCTAAAGGCAGTTTTTAAGTAATTTTTGAGCATGATGTTTAATAAATCAGATTTAAAAATATAAAGACAGAATTTGCCGGTAATTATTTTTCAAGCATCATACCAATGATATATCGTATTGAAAGATAGCAGTTAAGGGGATAATTTCAATTTTAAAACTGTCCGTATTCGGACATCTGATTGATAAAACGGACAAATCGTTTACCCACGGGAAATAATGTTTGGTGGTGAAAAATAAAAAATTATCTTCGCAGTGTACTACTTAACTAATACACTAATGATAGAAGTTCAAAACTTATCTTTCGGTTATAAAAAAAGAAAGCTCCTTTACAAAAATTTGAATCTAAAACTTGATGCGGGAAGCATATATGGATTGCTTGGAAAGAACGGAGCCGGTAAATCTACCTTGCTCAAGAACTTTATGGGTTTGCTGTTTCCTAAGGAAGGCAATATTTCAGTGAATGGCTATACGCCTAAAAAAAGATGGCCTTCTTTTTTAGAGACCATTTATTTTATTCCGGAAGAAGTATATGTACCCGCCTTGACCATTGAAGGATATAAAAAATTGTTTGCCCCGTTTTATCCTTTATTTAATGAAGAACAATTTCATAGTTACCTGCAGCAATTAGATGTACATGATAAAGGAAAGCTGAACACATTATCATTCGGACAGCAAAAGAAATTTATTATTGCTTTTGCACTGGCATGCAACACAAAGGTTTTATTATTGGACGAGCCTACTAACGGTCTTGATATTCCTTCTAAAATAAAATTTAGAAAATTAATTGCTTCAGTTTTTACCGATGATAA
>JALZAJ010000043.1 GCA_030948465.1 Bacteroidota bacterium | reverse complement strand
ATACGCCTGGGCATTTTTGATCATAACGGTGAAGGCGAAGTTGTCGGAGGTATTGTGGTAATGCGTTACGGCGAAAATGCCGATAAGGTGATACAGGACGTAAAGAAAAAAATGGATGATGTGCAGAAGGGTTTTCCGGAAAGTGTTACTTTCAAAATAGATTATGATCGCAGCCAATTGATTGAAGCGGCTATTGATAATATTAAAAATAAGCTGGTAGAAGAAATAGCCATCGTTTGTATTATCGTCATTTTATTTCTCCTGCACTGGCGCAGTGCATTAAGCATTATCATTCAAATTCCCATAACCATTGCCGTTAGTTTTATCCTGCTTAATGCATTCGGTTTATCATCCAACATAATGTCTCTAACAGGTGTTGCATTAGCTATTGGAGTTATAGTTGACAATGGTATTATCATGAGTGAAAATGCATACAGGAGTTTATCGGAATGGCAGAATAGTGGGTGATAGCAATGTGCATCCTAATAGCTATCGGGATGCAATGGTCAATGGGCAATTCAAATTAAACAACAGAAATGATTTTAAAGGGACAAACAATAATTCAAAAAATCCGAAGGAGTTAATATAGATATGTTACGAAAAGGATGTAATATCAGTAAATCTTTATCACCAGTAACAATGCAGGATGCATTGGCAGCCACTGCTAATTCTAAAAACTTATCATCTTTCGGATCTCTGCAGGCTATAATACTTTCCACTGGCGCAAATACTAAAGCATTCATTTCAATTTTATTTATTGCTTCCAGTCTTTCTGCCTCGGTAACAAAATATTTATCAAACTTTTCCCTGCGAACAACCTCAATGAACTCAACCAAAGTTGCCTCTGAAATAACAATCCTGCCTTTATCAAGAGCAGCATCTAAGACTCTTGCATTTATAGACAATTGGATCAATGAAGCACTTATCAGGGAGTTAGTATCGAAAACAAATAAGTTAATCTGCTTCATTCAGTATTTTATCAAGCGTTTCCTGGGTAAGCCCGCGTTCTGCCATTTTGTTACGAAGTTCATTCAGGTATTGCTGGAAATCTTCTTTGGAGTAAGAAAAAAGTTCTTTGCCTATACGCACGCTTATTTTATTATTTATTTCTTTTCTTTTTTCAGAAGAAGCCTCCCGCCATGCCTTCGCCAGTTTGTCATCAACTTCAAGAACAATGTTTTCCATAATAATTCTTTTTTGTGTTACTCAAATATAAGACGAATAACCTGTAGAGGCAATGGGCAATGAGCAATTGAAACACGTATTTTAATTACAACAAATGAAACTTAACAAACCATATAAGAAAATACCAACCGACGTTCGCATGAACATCATTGAACGAGCCTGCAAACAAGTTTCCCGTGGTGTATTCTTTTCAACCGTTATCATCATTACTTCTTTTCTGCCGGTGTTTTTGCTTACCGGGCAGGAAGGAAAATTATTTCACCCGCTGGCATACACGAAAACATTTATCATGATTGTGGATGCCATCCTGGTAGTGACTCTTGCACCTGTGCTGATTTCGTTTTTTATGCGGGGAAGGTTTCGCCCGGAAAGCGCAAACCCCGTAAACCATTTTTTAGAAAGAGTGTATGAGCCAATGATACGTGCCTGCATCAGATGGCGCAAAACAACAATCGGCGTAATGGTTATTGCGCTTGCTGTTAGCATTCCAATGGTGTTGAGTTTGGGAACTGAGTTTATGCCGCCGCTTGATGAAGGAAGTGTTCTTTTTATGCCGGTTACTTTGCCCGATGTATCTAACGCCGAAGTAAAAAGAATACTTCAGGTGCAGGATAAAATAATTGCTTCGCAGCCGGAAGTAAAATCAGTTTTAGGCAAAGCTGGCAGGGCAAATACCGCAACCGATAATTCGCCCATCAGCATGATAGAAACCATTGTAATGCTGAAGCCCCGAAGCGAGTGGCGAAGCGGCATAACCAAAGACAGCATTATCAATCAGCTCAACAGCAAGCTTCAAATTCCTGGTGTAACTAACGGTTGGACACAACCGATAATCAATCGCATCAACATGCTTTCAACCGGCATAAGAACCGATGTGGGCGTAAAAGTATATGGCCAAAATCTCGATAGCATTTATGCTTTTGCGCAAGTAATAAAAAAGCAATTGGAAGGCATACCGGGTGTAAAAGATTTATATGTTGAGCCGGTTACGGGAGGTAAGTATATTGATATAAACCTGAAGCGCGAAGAGCTTGCCCGCTACAATTTAAGTGTTGATGATGTGAACGCTGTAATTGAAAGCGCATTGGGCGGCGCCCAAATAACCACCACCGTTGAGGGACGTCAACGTTTTTCAGTGAATGCAAGATTTGGCCAGGATTATCGCAATAACATAGGGGCGTTAAAAAATTTACAGGTGCAAACAATGGGTTTTGGCCCTGTGCCGCTTGAGGCGCTTGCCGGTATAAAAATCACAGAAGGACCGCACATGATTAATTCCGAAAATGCTTTATTGAGGGGAACTGTTTTGTTCAACGTAAGGGAAAGAGATTTGGGAAGCACTGTTCAGGAAGCGCAACAAAAATTAAATACCGCCATTGGAAAAATGCCCAAAGGTTTTTTTATTGACTGGAGCGGTCAATACGAAAATCTTATCCGCAGCGAAAGAACCCTGAAGCTGATAATGCCTTTCGTGCTGATTATTATTTTCATCAGTATGTATTTCGCTTTTCATTCGGCGCGGGAGGCGTTACTTAGTTTGATATCGCTCCCTTTTGCCTTGATTGGCGGAGCTTTCATGATTTATTTCTGGGGTGTTAATTTATCTGTAGCCGTAGCCGTTGGTTTTATTGCATTGTTCGGCCTTGCGGTAGAAACAAATATTGTAATGGTGATTTATTTAAATGATGCCATGCAACAATTGGTTGCAAAGAAGGGAAATTCAAAAGAGACTATATCAAAAGATGACTTGCGGGAATATACAATTCGGGGAGCGGCAAAAAGGCTGCGCCCAAAAATTATGACTGTGAGTGTCTCACTGTTTGCGCTCGTTCCCATCTTGTGGAGTAACGGTGTAGGCAGCGATGTTATGAAGCCCATTGTATTACCCATGGTTGGCGGCGTGCTTACTTCAGCGATCTATATTTTACTGGTAACGCCGCTGATTTTTTTAATGAACAAAGAATATGAATTGAAAAAATTTGGAAAGATTGAAGTGGCTGATGAAGCACCGAGGCAATGAGCAATGAGCAATCGGCAAAGAGCAATAAGCAATTGACATTCGATGTCAAAAGAAATGAAAACGGCAATAAAAAATAAAAAACATGAAACGATTTTTTGTAATTCTTATTTTAATATTTTCTCTGCAAAAAATAGCAACTGCGCAAATGCTGGAGCTGCCTGATATTTTAGACAACGTTCAGCGGTCGTATCCATCATTAAAGATGTATGATGCGGAAATACAGTCATTGGATGCTGCCACCAAAGGAGCAAGAAACTGGATGCCGCCGCAAGTTAGCGCGGGGTTCTGGATGACGCCATATAATACCGGCCTCTGGAGCAGCAGTAAAGCCAATGGAAATATTCCTGCACAAAATGGCATGGGTAGCTACATGATAAGTGCGGAACAAATGTTTCCCAACAAAAAATATAATAACGCTAATGAAGCATATATGCAAGCCATGTCATCGGTCGAAAAAGAAAATAAACAGGCAACATTAAATGACCTTTTTGCGGCAGCAAAAAAGAATTATTATGAATGGATTGTAATTGAAAAAAGATTGGCAATACTTGATGAAAGCGAAAAGCTTTTACAGTTCATGATTACCAATGCAGAAACAAGGTATAAGAACGGATTGGGAAAAATAAGCGCTTACTATAAAGCAAAAGCATCTCTTGGAAATATTGAAAATATGCGTGTGGAATTGCAAAATGAAATCACACAAAAACGAATTGCTTTAAACACATTGATGAACAGGGATAAGCTCCTCGGATTTTCTGTGGATACAAATTATGTAATTAAAGATTATTCGACCATGGCTTTTGACAGTACATTGTTTTATAATAACCGGAGCGATATTAAAGCAATAGATAAAAATATTCAGCTTGCATATTTACAGCAAAATATTGAGCAGGCAAATCTTAAACCTCAGTTTGGCGTACAGTATGCGCACATGTTTGGTTTTGGTGGTTCCCCCATGATGTTCAATTTAATGGGCATGGTTAAAATTCCACTGAACTGGTCAACGAGAGCAAACAGGGCAAATATTGAAAGCCTTCGATTCAAAGCGCAATCATTGGCGGAACAAAAAGCTTCCATGGCAAATGAATATTCGGGAATGGCTTACCAAATGCAGCAGAATATTGTAGCCAAGAAAAAACAAGTACAGTTATTTGAGAATAATATTTTAGCGGCCCTAAGAAAAAACTATCAAAGCAATTTATTAGCCTATTCGCAAAACACAGAAGAACTGTTTGAATTGTATGATGCATGGGAAACATTGAACAACACGCAACTTGAATATATCAACCAGCTACAGCAATTATTAGATATGCAGGTTGATCTTGAAAAATTGTTAGAGATAAAATAATTAAAATGAAAAAAACATTTTGGATATACATGGCTTTTATAATTGCTACGGCATCGCTTTTACATGCATGTGGCGGTTCGGAAAACAAAGAAGTGAAAACTGTTGCTGCAACAAATGATCTCTACACTTGTTCTATGCATCCGCAGATAGTAGAAGATCATCCCGGCGACTGCCCCATTTGTGGTATGAAGCTGATTAAAAAGAATGCAGCTCCTGTCGCTATAAATGACATTAACCTGGAAACATTACTTAAACCCTCCAACGAATTTGTAATAGCGTCACTCCCTGTTACAACGCCGCAGGAAAATAATATGAATATTCCTGTAAAAGCTTATGGCACTATTGAAGCCGATACAAGAGCGGCCGGTAGCATTTCTGCAAGAGTTTCAGGCCGCATCGAAAAATTGTATTTGCGCTACCGTTTTCAAAAAATAGCAGCCGGGCAAAAAGTTGCAGAAATATATTCACCTGAGTTACTCACCGCACAGGAAAATTTATTATTCCTGCTAAAAAATGATGCACAGAATATTTCATTCATTCAGGCAGCCAAACAAAAATTGTTGTTGCTTGGTATGAGTTCATCGGAGCTGAATAAAGTAATAACATCCGGCAAGCCTTTGTATAGTGTGAGTGTTTACAGCAATTACAGCGGCCATGTGCACGATGCCGGTATGACGAACACTATAAACGTTGGTATGAATGAAAGCGCAACGAATAATGCGGCTCCCGTTACGCAGGAATTATCATTGAAAGAAGGAATGTATGTAAACAAAGGACAGAATTTATTTATGATTATGAATCATCATAAAGCCTGGGTAGCCTTACAGATTTTTCCAAATCAACAATCGGTTATTAAAAAAGGCGACCGTGTTCAAATCATTCCTGAAACAGACACTACGGCTGTTATAAATGGGAAGATTGATTTTATTGAACCATTCTTTAGAGGCAACAGTAAAACACTCACAGCCCGGGTATATTTTCAAAACATGGACATGCTTACCATTGGCAGCCAGGTAACAGCTAACATTTACACAGCCGGCAAAAATGGTTTCTGGCTACCGCAAACTGCGGTGATTTCACTGGGTAAAAATGAAGTTGCGTTTCTAAAATCTGGTGGTGGTTTTACAGCACATAAAATAACAACAGGTGTACGAACAGATAATAAAGTGCAGATACTTTCCGGGTTAAGCGCAACCGATACTGTTGCCACAAATGCACAGTATTTAGTGGATAGTGAAAGCTTTATAAAAACAGATTCTAAATAAATTATATGAACAAAAATTATTTTAAAAAACCCGGCAGGTTCGTTTTATGGAAACGAAACTTTCCTCCTGTTTTGCCAATGTTGCTTTGTGCAGCATTTTTCCTCACATTATTTTTATCATCCTGCAAAGAGAAAAAGAAAGAAGTCGTTACAGCCACAAATAAAAATATTTATTACACCTGCAGTATGCATCCGCAGGTTCATGAAGAGCACCCGGGTAATTGTCCAATTTGTGGTATGAAACTGATTGCAGTTAATAAAACAAATGCTGCTTCAACACAACAAATCCATTTAAGCCCTGCGCAAATTAAGCTTGGTAATATTCAGGCAGATACAATAGGAAAGGCAAGCATAGGTGATAAAATTGTATTAACCGGCACATTAAATTTTAACCAGGATAAACTTTCTTCTGTAAGTGCAAGAGTGGAAGGAAGAATAGAACGGCTGTATTTCAAAAACGTAGGTGACTATGTTGCAAAAGGAATGAAGCTTTATGATTTATACAGCGAACAACTCAACAATGCAAAACAGGAATATGCGAACGCAGTGGAGCAGGAAAGCACCATAGGTAATTCACTGATTAATTATGCTGCTTTGGTTGAAAGTGCAAAAAATAAATTGTTACTCTGGGGAATGACCAATGAACAAATCAAACAACTTGCACAAAGCAAACAAGCCTCAACTCTTACATCTTTCTTCAGTAC
>JALZAJ010000573.1 GCA_030948465.1 Bacteroidota bacterium | reverse complement strand
GCCGGCTCGCGCAAGCGATAGCAAGCAATCCCTCCGCCGTGGGCATAGGTCTTGGAGAAGATACCGGCATGCTTATAACAGACGGGAACAAAATGGAAGGCATTGGCAGCGGACTGGTAATGATAATCGACGGACATGATATAAGACATAGTAATATTGCCGACATTCCTGACGGAAATCCCATCAGTATAGAAAATATCAAAGTGCATTTTTGTGAAAAAGGAAACGGTTATTTGCTTAAAGAACGAATGTTCATCCCCGATATAGAAGAATATAACAGGCAAACACTTACCTCTTCAGAACAATTAAAAACCGCCGTTTAGTACAAAGTTATTTTTATCCCTGTTTCCCAAATAAGATTAAATTGCCTTAAGGAGAAAATAATTTTTTTTACCTTTTTGTATGAGCAGGTATTTGTTGTTAAGCAGTTCATCGGCAGAAATTATCTTATCAATTGAAATTACTTTTTCTTTATTGATAAATACGCCGCCTCCTGAAATCATTTTACGGGCTTCTCCTTTGCTTGAAAAAATTTTCGTGCCGGTCAGCAGCGAAACAATATCCTGATTTTCGAGAAGTATATTTTTTTTGATTTCAATAAAAGGAACTCCATCCATTACCTGGAGCAATTGCTCCTCTGATAATTCTTTCAGCGTTTGTGCGGTATCGTTACTAAACAATATAGAAGAGGCTTTTAAGGCGAATTCATAATCTTTTTTTGAATGCACGAAACATGTAAGTTCCTCGGCTAACTTTCTTTGAAGAATTCGCTGATGTTCATTTCCCGTATGTTGCTTCACCAATTCCTCTATATCATTCTTTGGTAAAAAAGTAAATATTTTTAAAAATCTTTCCGCATCTGCATCAGCGGTATTTAACCAAAACTGGTAGAAGCTGTACGGAGAAGTTTTGCCGGCATCCAGCCAAATATTACCTTTTTCGCTTTTGCCAAATTTACCTCCATCGGCTTTTGTAAGTAAAGGACAAGTGAATGCGAAAGCTTGTCCTCCGCATTTGCGCCGTATTAATTCAGTGCCCGTTACGATATTGCCCCATTGATCACTTCCGCCAAACTGCAGCTTGCAATTTTTGTGTTCATACAGCCAGTAAAAATCATACCCCTGAACTAATTGGTAACTAAATTCTGTAAAGCTCATGCCATTCTCTGACTCTAATCTTTTTCTCACGCTATCTTTTGCCAGCATATAATTTATAGAAATGTGCTTTCCGGTATCACGGATAAAATCGAGAAATGAAATATTTTTAAACCAATCGTAATTATTTACCATTTCGGCAGCGTTCGCTTTCTTATCACTAAAATCAAGGAAGGCGGCAAGTTGTTTTTTTACAGAATGCAGGTTATGCTCTAAAACATCGGCGCTTAGGAGGTTTCGCTCTTCGTTTTTTCCGGAAGGATCGCCCACCATACCGGTAGCGCCGCCAAGTAAGGCAATAGGTTTATGCCCGAAATTTTGCAAATGAACCAGTAAAATAATAGGAATCAAACTGCCGATATGTAAGCTGTCTGCCGTTGGATCAAATCCGACATAAGCTGCAGTAGGTTCTTTACAAAGTTGTTCCTCTGTACCTGGAATAATATCCTGTATCAGCCCACGCCATTTTAATTCAGCAATAACATCTTTCATACAAAATTTTCTATTGAATCCAAAATTGATTTTTATAAAAGGTGTCAAAAATAGTTCACAAAGACAAATTACCTCTATCGTATCTATTTAAAATAGACCCAGCCAGCAGGGGATTGAAGTATTAAAAGAGACTGCCCTTTATTAGCATTAAATAAAAACAATTCAAAATAATTTAATAAAGTGATTCCTCAATTAGTGCCCGCTCAAATTCATGGAAATATTTTATGGGTTAATAAGCCCGGACTTTTTAGGAAAAATTTTTCTTACTATAAAATTATCACATTGCCTACTATAATCTTTTTTATGAAAATATAAGAGAAAATGTGGGCACAAGAATTAATGCCTTTTTGAAAAATAAAGAATGAACAGGGCGGAACAGTTTTAAGTGCCTTGACAAATCTATCTGAGGGTTATTTTTATACAGATTTAGAAATCAGCATTCTTTGGAAAACGCGGAAAAGGGATTACGTCTCTAATATTTGTCATTCCCGTAACAAACTGAATAAGCCTTTCAAAGCCAAGCCCAAAGCCTGCATGCGGACAAGAGCCAAATTTTCTTGTATCAAGATACCAGTATAATTCATCCAGGGGAATATTCATTTCTTTCATCCGCTGTTCCAGCTTACCAAGCCGTTCTTCTCTTTGTGAACCACCTACGATTTCACCAATGCCCGGCGCCAGAATATCCATGGCTGCAACCGTTTTACCATCATCATTTTGCCGCATGTAAAAAGCTTTGATTTCCTTCGGATAATTTATAAGAATCACGGGTTTCTTAAAATGCTTCTCTACCAGGTAACGTTCATGTTCGCTTTGAAGGTCAACACCCCATTTGTCAATTATATATTGAAACTTTTTTTTCTTATTATAATTACTCTCTTTTAAAATGTCAATGGCTTCAGTATAAGTAAGCCTTTCAAAATCGTTATTAGCAACAAATTCAAGCTTTTCGATCAGCCCCATTTCGCTGCGTTCATTTTGAGGCTTTTGCTTTTCTTCATCGAGAAGGCGACCGGCAAGAAAATTTATATCATCGCCATTATTTTCCAATACATACCGGATCACATATTTAATAAACTCTTCGGCAAGGTTCATATCATCTTCAAGGTCAGAAAAAGCCATTTCCGGTTCAATCATCCAGAATTCCGCAAGATGCCGCGCGGTGTTGGAGTTTTCAGCCCTGAAGGTTGGCCCGAAAGTATAGACATCACCTAAAGCTAACGCTCCAAGCTCGGCTTCCAGTTGTCCGCTTACGGTAAGATTGGTAGGCCTTCCAAAAAAATCCTCTTTATAATTTATAGAACCATCCTCATTTTTAGCAGGCTTCTGCAGATCAAAATTGGTTACATGAAATGTTTCACCCGCACCTTCTGCATCCGATGCGGTGATTATGGGAGTGTGGAGATAAACAAAACCTTTATCATTAAAAAATTTATGAACCGCGAAAGCCAGGGAATGCCGTATCCTGAAAACAGAACCAAAGGTGTTGGTGCGGAAACGCATGTGAGCTATTTCACGCAAAAATTCCAGGCTATGTTTTTTTGGCTGAAGAGGATATTTTTCAGGATCGCTATCGCCCAAAATTTCAATAGTTTTGGCTTTTAATTCTACTTTCTGTCCTTTTCCCAACGAAGCAACAACAATTCCGGTGACCCGAATGGCGGCGCCTGTTGTAATTCTTTTCAAAAGGCTTTCGTCAAACTTTCCAAGCTCTGCTACTATTTGTAAATTATTATTAGTACTGCCATCATTTAATGCTATAAATTGATTATTTCTAAATGTCCGTACCCAGCCCATAACTGTTATGGAATGGTTTAACAAATCACTTTGCAAAACATTTTTAATTTTCAATCTATCGTTGAACATGTATGACTTTTTTGAATTAGCTGCAAATATAAAGGACGTGAAATGCTGTTGCGATAAAAATTAAAACAAGCAAGCGAAAGTTAAAACGATGGGTTAAAATTTAATGTAACGACTTCCAAAAAAGTAGAAAAATTTTCATGTATTACAAATTTGATGTATTATTGCACAAGAAAGCTGACTGGTTCTCCTTTGCTACGGTCTCATCGGTATAATAGAATCCATTCCATAATAAATCATCAAAATTTAGATTTTCACAATTTCAAGATTGTTTTTGACTATTAATCTACACGTCTTTTTATGTACGACATTTTACAACTGAACGATATGCTCGTTCCGGAATTGCTCGATATAGCAGAGCAACAGGATATTTCAAACGCAAAAAAATTAGAAAAACAGGAATTAATATATAAAATTCTTGATAAACAAACATTAATGAGCACCGACAAAAAAGATTTAGATATCGAAAAACCAAAGCGGAAACGCATACCGAAAACGTCTGTTGACGGTAGTTCCGAAGATTCTGTTGTGGCTGAAGAAAGCCAAAAAGAGATAAAATCAAAGAAAACGGAAGAGAAGAAAAAGCCCGCCAAAAAACACCAGGAAGAGTTGGAAAAAAGCGAAAAGAATATTATCGATGGCAAGATAGCGCCTGATCCAAAATCAATTGCTCCGGGGCTGGTAGAATTATTAAATGATGATACTGAAGACGATGATGAGGAAGAAGTTATGGAACCGTCAACAAACAACGGCTACCCAAGTCAGCAAAAAACGCATCATCATAAAAAAGAAGCGGCATTCAATATTGAATTTGATGGAGTTATTTTAGCCGAAGGTGTTTTAGAAATGATGCCGGATGGTTATGGTTTTTTGCGGAGCAGTGACTATAATTACTTGTCTTCACCTGATGACATTTATGTATCTCCTTCTCAAATAAAATTATTTGGATTAAAGACTGGCGACACAGTCTATGGTTCTGTGAGACCACCAAAGGAAGGCGAGAAATATTTTGCCTTGTTGAAAGTTGAAACTATTAACGGCAAAGGACCGGATGAAGTTCGGGATCGTGTTCCTTTCGATTATCTTACTCCTTTATTTCCCTTTGAAAAACTCAATTTATTTCTAACTCCCAACAATCTTTCTACCAGGAT
>JALZAJ010000564.1 GCA_030948465.1 Bacteroidota bacterium | reverse complement strand
GATTCGCCGCGATATGCTGAATTAATTAAGAGGTTCAATTCCTTTATGTCTTTCGGATCCGCTTTTGAAATGGTTGCCATTATGAAATAAATAAATGATTTAAATTTAATAAACTATGATGCAGCGGTTGAATTTTAAACCGGCACATTGATTTAATGATGTGACTAAAATAGGTGACATTACTTTTAAGCAGCTCTTCAAAAAAATATGGTATGATTTTTATAACATTGCATTTGATTCGTAATAAAACTAAATTACATCGATATGTTACAAAATAAATTACCTAAAGGCTCCTTACTTTTTGCAGGATTAGCCGCATTTGCCTATTATAAATATTCTCAACTAAGCCCCGGCGAAAAAAGCAATCTTATAGATAATATTAAAGCAAAAAGCAAAAGCTTTTATGATCAATGTGTGCCGGGTGAACTAAAAAATTTGTTTTCAAAAAAAGAAATTCCGGGCAATAATAGCCAATATGGCGAAGGCGGAGAATTCGTCGCATAAATACTTTCAAACTAAAATAAACCAGGAAATCTCCAGCCTGCTAAACCGGGGAACAATTTTAAACCTTAAATTTTTATCGATGAATAACTTTGTAAGAGCGTTGATCGCCGGTTGGGGTGCAAAAAAATTAGGAGGGGGTTGCTTAGGCACCATCCTGGTTTTTATAATCATATATTATGCCCTGGGAACGTGTAATTCTCATCCGGTGCCGGCCGTTCCTCAACGTCACTCCGGTATACACGCACCAGCACCGTCTAATCACTCACAGGGCATTTCATTTTCGAAATAATAAATAATATGGCTGATAAAAACTCCGACCAAAAAACGACTCCCAAAGATGAACATGTTAAAGAAGCCTACGAGCAGGCGGAAAAAGATATCGGGAAAGATCCTGAGTTGAACACTGAACCTGAACCCGGCGATGACCTTGACGAAGGGGAACTTGCAAGACTGGAAGGAGAAGATTAATCATGGCCTCTTTATTAAATAAGATTAAAGTTGTAAAGGGCGACATTACAAGAATTCCGACAGACGCTATTGTGAACGCCGCAAATTCTTCATTGCTGGGCGGCGGCGGAGTTGACGGTGCTATTCATCGTGCCGGCGGAAAAGCTATTGTGGAAGAATGCAAAAAGATTGTTTTAAAACAAGGAAATTGTAAAACCGGTGAAGCGGTAATTACTACTGCCGGTAATTTGCCTGCAAAATTTGTTATTCATACCGTAGGGCCGATCTGGAGTGGCGGATACAGTAATGAGACAGAAAAGCTGGCAAACTGTTACCGGAACTCTTTACAATTGGCTGTAGATTATGAGTGCCTCTCCATTTCACTTCCTGGCATTAGCACAGGTATTTACCATTTTCCCAAAAGTAAAGCAGCAAGGACTGCGGTAGCGACCGTTGTTAATTTTATATCAAAGGTTCAAAAAATTGAAGAAGTATTATTCGTGTGTTTTGATGACGAATATTTTAATAATATAACCAGTGAGCTTAAAATCATTTTAGGTTAGCTCCCGTTTTTATTATATCATTTACAAACAATTCAATTATCTCTTTCCTTGGTCAACACTACCTGGTAAACTTTCTTATTGAATTTTTGTTTAAAAAAACGGTTCCAGATCTTGAAAAATTTAGTTTTATATAAGTGAGATCTTGAGCAATTTTCAATGAATAATTCCTTCAATTCATAAACTTCTTCGACTGTAGTCCATTCGTCGAGTCCTGCAAACCAAACCGGCGTGCTTTTATTTACTTGTCTGCATTTTAATTGGTTAATAGTAAGGGGTCCTACTTCTTTTTTTCCGTCTTTTAAAAAATAATGAGTCATTAGCTTAGTTATGATGTGGTACAAATATTTGTATAGAACGGAGTAAGGAAAATATTATTTCTTTTCTCCGTCTAATTATGCTGGTAAAATTTGTGAGTGAATTTATATGAATCCAATTCATATTTACGAAGGTAGAGATCAGGGTGATTTTAAATTTGAACAAATTTATAATATTTGAATTTTCACGGGTATACTATTTTTGCCATAAAAATCTAAAAAAATGAATTTTAAATTGTCAATCTTAAGTTTATTACTATCATCAATAATTGCGGTTTCCTGCAATAATAATGGTAATACCAGTAAAATTACTACAAAATCAGATTCCACAAAATCAGTTAGCGGTGATATTAGGGAAGATTCTGTATCCTACGTTCTTGATGGAAAATCTTATGCGGGTTTTGTAGCTTATGACGCGGACAAACAGGGAAAGCGTCCTGGTATATTGGTAGTGCCAGAGTGGTGGGGTCTCAATGCCTACCCCCGCCAACGCGCTAAGCAACTTGCCGGGCTTGGTTATATAGCTATGGCTGTCGATATGTATGGAAATGGCGAAATATGTGCCGATCCCAAAGCCGCCCAGGCTGCCGCGACACCATATTACAAAGATCCCACCCTGGCTAAGACAAGACTGGATGCCGCAATTAATAAACTAAAAACTTATTCTCAAACAGACACCTCAAAAATGGCTGCCATTGGTTATTGTTTCGGAGGCTTCATAGTTTTAAATGCCGCTAAATTGGGTGCAGATCTGAATGGGTTTGTAAGTTTTCATGGCGATCTAAGTGGAGCGCCTGTAAAAAAAGAGCTGATAAAAGCAAAAATACTTATATGCCACGGTGACTCCGACCAATTTGTAAATCCTGAATTGGCCGCCTTTAAAAAATCAATGGACTCCGCCGGAGTGGATTATACTTTTAAATCATATCCTGGCGCTACGCATGCCTTCACCAACCCCGCCGCTACGCAAACGGGAAAGAAATTTAATCTTCCCATAGCTTATAATGCTGCCGCAGATTCTGCTTCGTGGAAGGATATGAAAGAATTTTTTAGGAAAATATTTTAACTCCCACAAGGCAATTTACTTTTGCATTCAAGCCAAAGTCGCGTAGAATCATTTCAACAAAAGCTGTGGATTTTATTACAAAAAAAATCTTTTTAATGCGAGCGGCAACTGATGCCTGGAACCTGGATGCTTCTGGAATTGAGGTTGAAGTTTCTGGAAATGAAGTGACTCTTTCAGGGACGGTGGATAGTAAAGAAGCAAAACGAAGAGCAGAGGAGATCGCTGATTCTGTATCAGGTGTAAGCCATGTTCAAAATAATCTGGGTATATTAACAAATACGAATGCCTCTGGTAATGAAAATAAAAGCAAATCAACTGATTATAGTGCCCGTAACCGACAGGAGACTATGAGTCATAATTAAAGTTGTTGTTTTCATTTTTTCATTTTTTAAACCGTTACTTTTTGTAGCGGTTTTTTTGTTTTGCACCAGATAGCAATATCATGTCCTTCAAAACAAAATTGCTTAAAAATTGAACTAACGCTGAATAGAAAAAATAAAAAATATATATATTAAGATTACGCTAAATTGCGTGTGTTTTTGTAATGAAATCAGATAAAAAAATATACATTATTGTATTGAAATTAAACCTTCAATAGGCGATGCCTGTCAGTTATGAATTGCTTGTATAAAGCCGCTTTGGAAAGCGGCTTTTTTTAGTGTATCAGGCATGCGTATGAGTTATAGGGCTGCTTTTAATAACTAAGATGTTATAAACTAAATGAGCTGCAGTTTTTTCTTCAGCGTTTCTTTCACACCTCCAAACCATTCATCTTTCAAAATACTCAACACAATACTATCTCTTCTTTTATCTGCTTCGCGTGTGGGCATATTGCTTCGCAAAATTCCATCAACTTTACATCCTAAAGATTTCATCGCTGCAATGCTTCGTTCATTATTATTATCAGCTCTTAATTCAAATCTTTCAAAGCCAATTTTTTCAAATGCAAATGATAAAAGAAGATACTTACAATGCTTGTTTAATCCCGTACCCTGAAATTTCTTTCCATACCATGTATAGCCAAGTTGCACAGTTTGCAGTTCGTTCTGAATATCATAAAATCTTGTGCTTCCTGCATATTCATTTGTTAGTTTGTCAAATACTATAAACGGATATTCTTTGCCTTCTTCCCGCGCCTTAAAAGTTATGTTCATATAATTCTGTAAGCCTTCTTCTCCTTCTGCGCCTGCCAATGAATATTTCCACAAGTAAGGTTCATTTAATGAAAATGGCAGTAAATTATTAAAATCTTCCTGCTGCAGCGGCCGAAGCACTGCGCGATCATCTTCAAGAACATAATTTTTTGTACAATCTAATTTTTCAAACATAAAAGGTGTTTATAAATTTTAAAGATAACCAAGCTTATAATTTTTTATTTTTAAATATGCTACAACATAATCATTTCAATAATAAAAAAAATGGATAAACCTTCCTCCTATTGCGATGCCGTTAGCATCATGGACAAGAACAACATACACCGCATTTATCACGATACCGCCTATGGTTTCCCAATCGATAATGATAATGAACTGTTTGAGCGCCTTGTGCTTGAAATAAACCAGGCAGGCTTAAGCTGGTCAACGATATTGAATAAACAAGAAAATTTTAAGAAGGCATATAAAAATTTCAATATTAAAAAAGTTGCGACATTTAATGAAAAGGATTTTGAAAGGCTGATGAACAATCCGGGCATTATCCGCAACCGTTTAAAAATAAATGCAGCGATAGAAAATGCCAAAACACTTTTAGATATACAAAAAGAATATGGTTCATTTAAAAAATGGATAGACTATCATCATCCAAAAACAAAAGAAGAATGGGTAAAGATTTTTAAAAATACTTTTCGCTTTACCGGTGGTGAAATTGTAAATGAATTTTTAATGAGCACAGGATATTTACCCGGGGCACATATTGAAAGTTGCCCGGTTTATAAAAAGGTTAAGAAGGCGAAACCAGCGTTTTTATAGAATGAAGAAGATTGAGAGATCAGCCTGGCGGCCTGGACAAGGTAACTGATGAAATAAATGCAATCAAATTTGGCGATGCGGTATGATTGTTTACAGAGTACTGCACAACAGCGTAAAAAATTTACTGATTGGTTCTGGTAATGAAGGGCGATGGTGTGGCAAAGGCAGAAAAGTAATTTATACTTCATCTTCGGTTGCTTTAGCTTGTTTAGAAAATATTTTAAGAAGAAGTGGCTCCGGCTTTTCTTTTGATTTTAGAACTGTCTTTTATAAGATACCGGATAAAATAATTGCTACGAAATCTCGATTAAATCTCTTAATACAGAATGGCGGTTGCGCAATAATTATGATTACTGCCAGAGAATGGGAAATAATATCTTAATTCAATATTATTTTTTTTCAAAAGTAAAATCGTAAATGAATTTTTAATGAGCGCCGGATATTTATCCAGGGCACATAGTGAAATTATCCGATTTATAAAAAATGGTGAAGGCGAAGTCAGGGTTTCTTTAAGAAGTGATAGTATCTACTAAAACTCTGAATCCGGAACTCGTGCTTGCACAGAGAAATAAAAAGCCTTACATTTGTTCCACTTACTTACACACACCACCTCCTTTCGCCATCTCCTTTGATCAACCGGTTCGCATTATTTAATTTTTATTAATCAAGTCCCATCCTCTGAATTTCTTGTTTAGTATACCCGCCTAATGGTATATTCGATTTCCATTATTCATGTAAAAATTGTTATTAAGGTTTCACCTCTAAAAACGTTTTAGCATGGAAAATTTTTATTCAGCGTATGTAAGAACAGTAAACGGCGATGCTTTTTATTTTGTAAAAAAGTATCAACTCTTTCCGGAGTTAAAAGATGTTCCCCCAATTCTTGACAGTTATGCAATGCACACTAATTTTGAAAAGGCCTGCAAGATTGCTATGATCTTTGATAAAGCAATACAAAAACAATTGATGACTGAGCTGCAGGAAAATAGTAGCCTTTCAAACCTGCAAAAAACAGAACGTGCCAAAGCAAGGATATATAAATTAATACCCCGGCACCTAAATTTCCCTTCAATATTTAAGTCAGGCTGGCTGGGCAAAGTTTCATATAACAACGTTAAATAACGCGGAAATTATTTCATCGCATCCAGTTCTTTCTGCACCCTGAACATCTCATCCCGCAATCTCGCAGCTTCCATAAAATCGAGATCGCGGGCTGCCTTTTCCATGTTGCGTTTTATGGTGCTGATTGTCTTTTCCATTTGAGGAATGGTTTTCTTAGCAGTTAAATATTCTCCCTGTTCTTCCGCGGCGATAGTAATAAGATCATCCGCTGCGTAAGGCGACACTGTGGTACCTTTTATATCAAGGACGGATGTTTGACCCATTATCTGCTCAATAGATTTTTTAATCGTAGTAGGGGTAATGTTGTGCTCAATATTATAAGCAATCTGTTTTTCACGGCGACGAGCAGTTTCATCTATGGCTTTTTGCATGCTATCTGTCATCGTATCTGCATAAAAAATTACAAGGCCATCTACATTACGGGCAGCCCTACCCGCAGTTTGTGTGAGCGATCTTTCATTGCGCAGGAAGCCCTCTTTATCCGCATCTAAAATAGCAACCAAAGAAACTTCAGGAAGATCAAGCCCTTCGCGTAAAAGGTTTACTCCTACCAAAACATCTATTTCCCCCAGCCGCAGTTGCCGCAAAATTTCAACCCTTTCGAGAGTATCCACTTCACTATGAATATATTTTGATTTGATATTTATCCGGTGTAAATACTTGTCCATTTCCTCTGCCATACGCTTGGTAAGTGTGGTGACTAACACACGGTCACCTTTGGTAACTCTTTTATCAATTTCATCAAGTAAGTCATCAATTTGATTCACGGAGGGTCGTATTTCTATCGGAGGGTCGAGCAATCCTGTTGGCCTTACAACCTGTTCTACCACTATGCCTCCTGTTTTCTCCAATTCAAAATCGCCGGGTGTGGCACTTACATAAATTGTTTGGTTCAGCATACTTTCAAACTCATTAAAATTGAGCGGCCTGTTATCTAACGCAGAGGGTAGACGAAAACCATAATCCACTAAAATTAATTTTCTCGAGCGGTCTCCTCCGTACATACCACTCACCTGCGGAATGGTTTGATGGCTTTCATCTATTACACATAAAAAATCATTTGGGAAATAATCCAATAGACAGAAAGGCCTTGTACCGGGATCTCTGCGATCAAAAAATCTGGAATAGTTTTCTACGCCATTGCAATAGCCCAGCTCTCGTATCATTTCAATATCGTAATTCACCCGCTCAGAAATTCTTTGGGCTTCAATATATTTTCCAATGCTTTTGAAATATTCGGTTTGCTTTGCAGCTTCATCCTGTATTTCATACAGTATCTGCTGAAGTTTATCTTTTGGGGCTATGTATAAATTTGCGGGAAAGATCGCTGCATCATCCACCTTCACAATTCTTTTTCCTGTGCTTAGTTCAAGCGTTTCAATGCTCTCTATTTCATCTCCGAAAAAAGTAATTCTATAACCATTATCCATGTAAGGAAGATTAATATCAACCGTGTCGCCCTTTACTCTGAAAGTACCTCTGGCAAAATCTCCTTGCGTTCTTGAATACAACCCGTTTACCAATGAATGTAAAAATCCCTGCCGGCTTATCGTTTGGCCCTCTTTAATTCTTACCACCCCTTCGGCAAAATCTTTGGGATTACCAATACCATAAATACAACTCACACTGGCAACAACAATTATATCTCTGCGGCCGGTTAATAACTGCGATGTGGCAGCAAGCCTTAGCTTATCCAGCTCTTCATTTATACTGAGATCTTTTTCAATATAAACATCACTTACAGGCATATACGCTTCGGGCTGATAATAGTCATAATAAGAAACAAAATACCCCACAGAGTTATCTGGAAAAAATTGCCGGAATTCACCATAAAGTTGAGCTACCAAAGTTTTATTATGAGTAAGAACCAGGGTCGGCCTTTGCACATTTTGAATTACATTGGCCATGGTAAATGTCTTACCACTCCCGGTCACACCTAAGAGTATTTGATATGTTTCACCCTCTAAGATTCCCCTGGTTAATTGTTCGATAGCCTGGGGCTGATCTCCTGCCGGTTTATATGATGAATTGAGATGGAATGGCATAGGGATATGCAATTTACAACCGAAAAATTAATTCAATAATCATCGGAAACAAAGAAAAGATTGTTGTAACTAACGGTTATGGTTATACGAAATTACCTGCCCATATATACCATTAATATTTGTACATCACTTGGATTTACGCCGCTTATACGGCTTGCCTGTCCCAACGTTTGAGGCTTGATCTTATTGAACTTTTGTCTTGCTTCGTTTGACAGGGATGAAATTTTTTCATAATTGAAATTGTCAGGAATTACCTGGTTCTCAAGCACACTCATTTTGGCAACCATCTCCTCTTCTTTTTGCAAATAGGTATCATATTTTATTTGAATCTCCGCCTGTTCGAGAGATTCATGTGAATATTTTCCAAGCAATTCATTCAGAGACGGAATATTTTGCATCATTTCCGTAAGACTTATAGCAGGCCTTAATAGTAACTGAGAAGCCATTGCCCTTTGAGTTATTAATGCCGACGCTTTTACACTTAAATATTCATTTACTTCACTTTCGTCAAGCTTAGTTTGCTTAAGCAAGACCATTATTTCGCCTATTTCTTCTTTCTTCTTCTTCACAGTTTCCATCCTTTCCTGCGAAGCAAGGCCAATCCTGAAACTTTTTTCAGTAAGCCGCAGATCTGCGTTATCCTGGCGAAGAAGAGTGCGGTATTCCGCCCTGCTCGTGAACATTCTGTAAGGCTCGTCGGTTCCTTTATTAATAAGATCGTCTATTAATACTCCAATATATGCTTCGTTCCTCTTTAAAATGAGTGGATCTTCATTAAGAACAGCCTGATGTGCATTAATTCCGGCAATTAAACCCTGACAAGCTGCCTCTTCATATCCTGTGGTTCCGTTTATTTGCCCTGCAAAAAATAATTTTTTTACCAATTTTGTTTCAAGGCTTGATTTCAATTGAGTTGGAGGAAAGTAGTCGTACTCAATTGCATATCCCGGGCGAAACATTTTACAGTTTTCAAAACCTGGAACTTTAGAAAGAGCTGCCAATTGAACTTGTTCTGAAAGCGAGGATGAAAAACCATTTACATAGACTTCTATCGTGTTCCTGCCTTCGGGCTCTACAAATAGTTGGTGTCTTTCTCTTTCCGCAAACCGGTTGATCTTGTCTTCAATACTTGGACAGTACCTGGGACCCGTTCCCTGTATTCTTCCTTGGAACATCGGACTTTCATGAAAACCGGACTGAAGTATTGCATGAACTTCAGGATTAGTATAAGTAATCCAGCAGCTCAGCTGGCTTTTAGGTTTAGTTGTATTTGTAAAAGAAAAGCCTGAAATTGTTTTATCGCCTTGTTGTTCTTCCATTTTTGAATAATCCAGAGAACGGCCATCCACTCGTGGTGGGGTTCCTGTTTTAAGCCGGCTGCTTTCGAAACCCCAGGAAACTAATTGTTCGGTGATCCCGGTTGAAGCCTTCTCCGCAATCCTTCCCCCCTTTGTTTGTCTTTCACCAATATGAATGATGCCATTTAAAAAGGTGCCATTAGTCAATACAACCGATTTAGAAAGAATTTCATGCCCAAGGGATGTGGTAATACCTATTATGCAATCCCCATCCCTTAGCAATCCGATCACTGAATCCTGGTAAAAATCCAGGTTTTCAATTTTTTCCAAAACTTCTCTCCATTTTATAGAAAATAACTGCCTGTCGCTCTGAG
>JALZAJ010000556.1 GCA_030948465.1 Bacteroidota bacterium | reverse complement strand
TGCTCTTTAAAATCATTAGGGATCAATAATTCAAAAAATGTTCTTGCCAATTCAGGAGACCACATATTATTGGCTGAAATATCTTCAATGATTTTTTCTATGATTTTCGGGCTGCTGTGCAGCTTTCGCTGTTGCTCCCTTGCACCGCCGGTGGTTGCATTAAAAAGTAAGCAATTCGTGTTGGATAATGCATCATCCTCCTTCTCTATTTGTACAGTTATCCTGTTCCACCAGCCTTCTGATGTTTGCGATTGGATTCGTTTTTTTGAACCCAATATGGTTCTCATCTTTTGCGTGTCCTTAACAATGTTTAAGGTATTATTTTCTTCACTTTCAATTTTACTTATTGAATAAAAACAGCTTAATGCAGCATCTTCATATAATTCTATAAATTCCAGATATTGAACAGCGCTTGCAGATTCAGGCCTTATTTTTTTAATTTTTCTATTCGCGTTTTGTATGCCTTGCATAATTGCCCGGATAGAATTTTCAATTGAAAGCCCCCCGTAGCCGCTTCCTATGATCAGAGAGGAAACGCCAATTGCATTTGAATTAGGTTGCGAATTACTCACGGTGGCAAGTTCTTTTCTATCCAGGCTAAGCAGGTATTTACTTATACCTTGCTCAACCGTTTGAGTAAGTTGATAAGCTGTAAAAGAGCCCGCTTCACCTAATCCAATAATAATAGCGCCGCTAAAGCCGACGTTATTTTTTATGAAAATTTCGCTGCTTCCTATATCGCCGGGATAGATGGATAACTTATGCATTTCGGAAAGTGCAAAATCCAAATTGCTATCAATTTCTTTTTCCGCATTAAGAATACCATCATTCAAAAAATGACCTGCCAGTAACGGATAGGTTGCATAGCGGAGGTCGCCATTGCTAATGCGCACCCGCAGCGGTGGCTCGGTAACAGCATCTTTCAGCGGTGCATTCAAGCCTAACAGTGTATTCGAAACTCCTTCAGCGGACAAATCAAAATCATGTTGCTCGGGTGATTTGAATACTTTATTAACCCCTCTTATTTCCGGTCTTATTTTACTTAACGTATTGGTGCTGCCTGCGGCAATAAGATCAGCAATTCCCTTAAATATTCCCGGCTCATTAGCAAGCGAACCATGAGAAACATTTGCATAATAGACTGAATTATTTTCGATCAATTTTTTTGGAATTCCGCTTTCCCATGTTACACTTTGATCACCTTCGGCCGTGCTTAAAAATACCAGTTCTTTGCCCGCATTAGTGTCGTCTATCCTATAACCGCATGGAGTAGCCGCATCTTTACCTGCGACATAAGTAATGTTCGAAAAATCAATTTTGTCTAATGATGAAAGAATATTATCCCTGTATTTTTTGAATTCATCCAGGTCATTTTTCTGCGGCAAAGGCCAGGCCCCGAGCGGTGCACTCATGGCTTTCCAGATATCGGCATTTGCAAAGTCATTACCGGCATCTGTTGTAAGGGGAAGCAGGCTCAGCAAGCCCGGCATCTTTGAAAACATGGCTAACAATTCCACTTTGGTATGAAAAATATCCACCTTGCTTAGCTTATCAATAATTGCATCCTTTCCCATTAATACAAATGGAATTCTATACGATCCGCCTAACGGTGCGCCTAAAAATACCAGTTTAAAACCTGTAGACTGATTAAGCGATTTCCAGGTGTCAGGATAACTCAAAATAAAATCCCTCACCAAAACCCCTCCCATAGAATGACCAATAATTTTTATGGGCTGATGATATGCCATGAGCTTAATAATCGCATCATTCAATCCTGATGCAACCTTATTTAATTGCTGGCGCCAATCGAAAGGAAAAGTGACCACATCATAATCTGAAGAAAGATAGTTGACCAGCTTTTTATAAGAAGTGCTTACGAGTGACGATGCGGTAATGTTACTATCCTGGATGTCCAATTTTAAAAGATCACCACTTATAAATCTCAGGTAATTGATCCAGATCGCATGGCCGTTTTCAGATAAGTTAGACCCCATAATTCCAGGCAATAATATTGCAATGGGTTTGGTGCCCGTAACTGTGTTGGTAAATACGGCTCCTCCATCCAGCTTTAGTAATATATTTCTATCCATAGCGGCCAGTGCGCTTTGATCAAGAAGACTAAAACCGGGTACCAGCATAGCTCCTGTGGACTTTAATGCCATTAAAATTCCATCGTTCGTTTTTTTATTTTTGAAATAATGAAAATGGTCAACGTCTGTGGCATCATCAAAAAGATACTGCGCAGGCGCTTCCCTTTTAGAACCTGAATACATGGATCTTGTGTTTACAACGAGATCATTATCTTTTAAATAAAACAATTTGCTCACAATAATCAGGAGCGCTTTGAGGTTGATTTTGGTTTTACAATTACCAGATACAACCAGCAAGGGCTGATCAAGAATAACACTTGAACCCGGGCTGTTGAGCACTTTAATAAACGGCGATTCAGGGTTCATTGCTTCAAGTCCCGGAAGAACATCCACATCATTTTTACAACCCATAACCGTGGAGATAAGATTTTTGAATGCACCATAAACGGGGCTGGCCATTAAGCCTCCGGCAACACCAATTAAGTTAAAGGTTACATTAAAAAAATGATCCATCCTGTTAGAGGCTAACGTTGTTCCCTGCGCAGGACAGGCCACCCTGATAAATTTATTTACGCTGACCTTTTTGTTAGCTAATTCATTTTTGACAGCATCAATTTTAGCAAGGTCATCTTCACGTCCTCCGGCTTTTTTGAGGTATTCAATTTCATTGGTATCAAAGCCTTTGTTGTTTTCATTGGTATTACAAAAACGTGCCAGCGTATCACCCACCAATCCTCCCCGTGAATGACTAATGATATCAAAGGAAATATTTTGAGGAAGCCTTTGTACCAGTTCCAG
>JALZAJ010000549.1 GCA_030948465.1 Bacteroidota bacterium | reverse complement strand
CTGGAAAAAAAATTGGTGAACCAGGGAGCGATCACTCTTATTAACCGGCAGCGAATGGAACTTATAAAAGACGGTAATCATTATTTCCAATTTTTGAATGATGATCTTAATCGTCTTTCTCAAACTCCTGCTCCGGCTTCATTAAATGGCGCCAGGCTTACCATATTAAAAACTGCCGATGATTATGATGAAACAGACCCGAAGACGATTTATGGTTTTATTGTTGTAGAAGGTTTGCATTGCTTTCTAAGCGATCAGGGCGCTGCAAACGTAAAAGAAATATTTACGCAAAATTTTGAGCATTTCACTGATAACAATACCGTGCTGGCCATAAACATTTGCCATTTGCAGCAAAGTGGTTTTTGCAATCATGCCTTTGGCATCCAGTTTATAAATCCGGGATATTTTTTCCCTACGGGCAAAGGCATTACTTCCTGGGGTGAAGAAGTTATTAACAGGATGCTGGAGAAAAAAATTCTTACGGATATAAAACACATGAGCCTGCTATCGCGCATACAATTATATAGTATGCTGCGTGATGCGAATGATCCTAATAAATATAAGGCTCCCATCATTTGTACCCATGCAGGCCTTACAGGGCAAAGCATTCAGGGCAGGGTTACCTATTTACTTCAAACGCCGCAGCATGCAGGCCCTGTTTATGAAGTATGTTATCTGAAACCTAAAAGCCCTTATTTGAATGATGGAGATATTGCATATTTTAATTGCAGCAGCATCAACCTCTATGATGAAGACATAGAAACTATTCTGTTTTCAGACGGCCTGATAGGTCTTTCCTTTGACCAGCGCATACTGGGTTTTGTTGATGAGAACGTGTTACGTGATGTGACCGTGCCTAACGATGTAGAGTACATAAGTGATGCTGAGGCTACTTTTTTTCTTGGGCCCAATCCCGATACGCTGCCGCTGTTTACCAACGATGATGAGGTGTGGACCTCAGACGATTTTGGTAATCTTGATCCGGTGAAGGATGTGATCTTGCACCCGCTTTTCTTTTTAAATCATGTCTTGCATATTCTCACTGTGGCAAAGAAAAATCCGCTTCTCGGTGTTTCAAAAGCTGTAAAAAAAATATGCCTTGGCAGCGATTACGATGGATTGATCAATGCAATTGACAACTGCAAACAAATTGATGATCTGAATGATTTTAAACAGTTGTGCCTTGAAAAAATGCCCGGTCTTTTAGAAAAAGCAAAATTGAACAATGAGGGTATTGATGTTCCCAGCCTGATTGATGATATTTTTTTCAACAATGGAAAAGAGTTTGTATTAAACAGGTTACGCATAATGAACCAATAACTTCTATATAGCTCGAAATCCCCATGAAACCACGAGGCATTTTACATTCTTAACAACGTAGGGAGATCTTCATTCTTGTGATAATAAATATCAAATTCCCGTGATTTTTATTTGCCGCTTTGGGAAATAATTTTAGTGTTTTGGCTTATTAGCTTACAACGTGTAGATAACATTCAGTTAACAATTCCTTAACTTTTTATTAACAGAACCGGCACATTACTGTAACATACACGAAATAGTTTTGTCTCTTAAATTAAAAAATAATTGTTTATGAAGCAATTCAACAAGAGCACCTTAAAGGTTCTATTTTTTCCAATTTTCTTCCTTCTTTCCTCTAATTTTCTTTTTGCACAAAATAAAATCGAAGGAAGGGTTTTAGACTCTGAAACCCAGTCCCCGCTTGAGGGCGTTAGTATTTCGCTTAAAAATTCAAGTAAGGGAACTTCAACCAATTCCAATGGGGAATTTATTTTGGAGGCTCCCAAAAATAGCAAGCTGATGGTGAGTTTTGTAGGATACGAACCTAAGGAAATTACCACCTCGCAGGGACGGAATATTATACAGTTGATCTCTGCGACAAAACAATTAACTGATGTGGTGGTTACGGCTTTAGGTGTAAAAAAGGAAACTAAAAGACTGGGATATTCAATTCAGGAAGTAAAGGGTGGCGATTTAACAAAGGCACGGGAATCGAATCCTGTCGACGGATTAGTAGGAAAAATTGCCGGCCTGAATGTGGGCATTAACCAGGAAATTCTTGCCGCGCCCACCGTGCTGCTTCGCGGTTCTCCGCTTAATTTTTATGTAGTGGATGGTATTCCCATCAACTCCGATACATGGAATATAAGCCCCGATGATATTGAAACCTATACGGTTCTTAAAGGCCCAACCGCTGCCGCTTTATATGGCAGCAGAGGTATAAACGGCGCCATATTAATTACAACCAAAAGAGGCAAAAAAAATAATAAAGGCTTTACCGTTGAATGGAATAGCAGCTTACAGATCAACAAAGGTTTCATCGCTATTCCCAAAGTGCAAAATGCCTATGGCGGAGGCGACAATCAGCAATATGCTTTTGGAGATTATAACAGCAATGGTACCGGCTCAGGATTAAATGATAAAGATTATGATGTGTGGGGACCCAAGCTGGATGCAGGTTTGCTTCTTCCTCAATACGATGGGAAATACGATCCCACCAAAGACTATGTAACCACTTTTGCCAACGGAAAAACTTTTACCGGTCATATAGAGCCAACCCCCTGGGTGTCGCGTGGGAAAGATAATTTGCAAAATTTTCTGCAGGCCGGGTTATTAAATACGAATAACCTGAGCTTTTCGTCGGTCACTGATCGCTCAACCGTTCGTATGTCCGCTTCTGAAACACATCAAACGGGGATCACTCCCAACACTAAAATGAACTCTGTGAATTTTAATGTGCTCGGCAGTTATAATGTGACCGATAAATTTAAAGTAGAGGCCAATATAAATTACAACCGCCAGTTTACCCCAAATATTCCCGACGCGGTTTATGGTCCTAATAGTATTATTTATAACATAGATATATGGACTGGCGCAGACTGGAATGTTTTGGATCCAAATATTAAAAACTACTGGCAGCCTGGTAAAGAAGGTCTTCAATCCAATTTTGTGGAATATAAAAGATATCACAACCCTTATTTCATGAGCTATGAATGGCTGAGAGGGCATTACAAAAATGATATGTATGGCTGGGCGGCGCTTACTTATAAATTCAATAAAGATTTTAATGTATTACTTCGATCTAACATAACTACCTATAATTTATTAAGAACTGAAAAAGAGCCTTTCTCGGCGCACCCTTATGGTGATGAACATAATCATGGCAACTATCGTGAAGACCGCCGCGACCTGTGGGAAAATAATACCGATGTGCTTTTAAATTACAACAAAGAAAATATTGCTAACAGCGGAATTTCTGTAAGTGCGTTTATAGGTGGTTCGGCGCGCAACATGAAATTTAGTTCGAGCTATGTAAGCACCGATCAGTTGATCATTCCGGAAGTGTACACGTTTGCCAATACTTTAAAACCTATAAGGGCTTACTCTTATGGAAGTAATCTTTTAATGCTGAGCGCTTACTATTCTGCGGATATAACTTTTAAAAATTATTTTACTATTTCAACTACCGGGCGTGTTGATAAAACTTCCGCGTTATCAATTGGGAACAATGAAGGCTTTTATCCATCCGTAAGTATAAGTACTGTTTTATCTGATTATATACAATTACCTAAAGCGATCACTTTTTTAAAATTAAGAGGAAGTTATGCTAATGTAAAAGGCGGCGGCACTTCAGCATTTGCAGGAACATCGTTTCAAAGCCTTGGCGTAGGCAGCCCTGTCGGTTATGGCAATAACTATTACACACCGTACGATGGCCCCAACTATTCGCTTTCAACGCCCCCTTACGCGACCACGCCAGGATACAATAATCAAACCGAAGCGAGCTCGCCGAACTATACAGTTAAGAGCGGCATCAAGCCTTTTTCACGGAGCAATTATGAAGGCGGTTTAGATGCCCGGTTTTTAAATAACAGGTTGGGATTCAGCGCCACTTATTTTGTTTATAAAGATGGCCCGAACATTTCAAATCAATATATCTCTGAAACCAGCGGGCAGAGTTATTTTACTACCAACGGCGGGGCCACTAAAAGAACCGGTGGTGAGCTATCCCTGAACGGTACGCCTATTCAAAACAAGGGAGGATTTCGCTGGGACGTTTTGATAAACTGGGCTACTTATAAAGAAGTCTATACTTCATTTGCCGGAGGCGTAACCCAGGTGTCTAACGGCACCGGATACCCGTACAAGATCGGGGATCGTGTTGATAAATTATTTGGCGACTATGAAGCGCTTACTCCCGATGGAAAAGTAATTCATGATGAATCAGGGTTACCTATCTATTTGCCGAAGGCGCAGTACCTTGGCCATGCGGATCCCAATTGGTCATGGGGAATCAACAATAAATTTTCCTACAAATCATTAAGCTTCTCCTTTCAATTTGACGGCATGGTTGGCGGAAAAATCCAGGACAGGGTGCTTCGTAAATTAACCGAAGGTGGCCGGGGAGCCAATACGAACGAAGGCATTATCGGAGAGGCCCGTGCTTATGAGGCGGCACATTGGGGAGATCCCGGATACTTTGGATCTGATGCAGATCACCAGCATGATGGAGGCGCACGCGATGTAAACGGCAAGCCTATACTTGGAGGCGATGGTGTGCAGGTTGCAGGTGGCTCTGGCAACATTCAATATGATCCCAATACAGGAGTAATCACTAATTATAAAGATCTCCAGTTTGTTCCGAACGATTCCACTACTAACTGGATACAGGATTACGTAAGCAGCTTCTATAATGACCCGCAACATACCATGGTTAATAAGACATACGCCAAGCTTCGCGAAGTTGTGATCACGTATTCTTTGCCCGAAAAATTTTTAAAAAATTCTTTTATAAGCAAAATTGATGTATCACTCGTGGGCAGAAACCTGTTGTATTTTTTTCCCAAAGCATTTCATGATATCGATGTGGATCAATATCCGGGAAGAGATCAGTTTGGATCGATAAGAAGGGAGTATAACCTGCAAACACCGACCACGCGCAGTTATGGCATCAACTTAAATGTTGTTTTTTAAAACGGAATATTTAAACTATCTAACTTTTTATAAAATCATAACTCATGAAGCATTTAAAAATTTATCTGTTTACTCTTACCCTATTTCTTGTGATTGGTAACGGCTGCAAAAAGAAGTTCGAAGAATATTCTCAAAATAAAAACCTTCCGCTGCAGGTTACGCCAAGCCTGGTGTTGCCAACCATAGAAAACGATATGGTGGTATCTCCAGGCGGTGATGAAGATAAATACGATCAGTTCATTGTTTCTAATTACACGTATTATGGATTGAATCAATACTGGACCGGAAGCACCAGTCTTAATTATGGAACATTGAGAAATGTGCTTGCTATGGAGAAAGAAGCAAGGAGGCTGGCAGGCTCCGATGATAATCCTTACCACGCATTGGGATTATTTTTCAGGGCGTTCTTTTTTGTAAAAATGACTATGAGGGTGGGCGATCTTCCTATGACAGAAGCTTTGCAGGGATTAAATAATCCTTCTCCAAAATATGATACTCAAAAACAAATATTTCAACAATCATTATTATGGCTCGACTCTGCCAATACGTTACTATCAGGTTTTTTATCAAAAGGTTTTCTTGAATTTTCCGGTGACTTTTTTTATAAAGAAAGATTAAATAATCCCGTGAATGGATCAAACGGGCGGGATGCCTTAGCAGAGTGGCAGAAGGTGGTAAACAGTTATAAATTACG
Organism: Bacteroidota bacterium; assembly: GCA_030948465.1. GTDB lineage: Bacteria > Bacteroidota > Bacteroidia > Chitinophagales > Chitinophagaceae > Ginsengibacter. The sequence goes on along the minus strand of JALZAJ010000549.1, from coordinate 2,179 downwards.
TGTGTTGATTGAACTGAGTAAAAGAGTGGATGATCCCGATCTGAATGTAAAAGGTCAATTCGCGAACATCGTTTCTCATCCGGATCAGTTTCCCATTTTTACAAGTAATGCAGATAACCTGCAATATGTGTACAACAGCACCTATAATTATTACCCTGATAATCCAAATAACTATGGAAATAATGCAGGACGTTTAAACCTCTCAGCAACATTAGAAACAACGCTGGGACAGCTTCACGATATACGGGCTATGATCTTTGGTGAGCCTGCCCGCGGATTAGGATATGCCGATACTGACTTCAGGTCTTTTGTTGGTGGTGACCCTGGCCTCGATGTGGGAACATTGGCCACGGAATCCGGTGCCGGAAAAATCTCTCTTTATAATTACAATCATTATTATTCCACATTCACCGCAGAGCCTACTTTAATTTTAAGCTACGGCGAAATTTGTTATGATATTGCTGAGGCTATCAATCGTGGCTGGATAGCGGGCGATGCAGAATCCTGGTACGTAAAAGGTACAACGGCTATGTTTGATTTTTATGGAATTGTCGATGGAAATAATACCGTTGTTTTTCGTAATGCAACCGGCACTGGAAATATTACTTATACCGTTCCATTTAGTTTCAGCGCCTATTTTAATCAGCCACTGGTAAAATATATGGGTGATAATACAGCAGGCTTAAAGCAAATACTTACTGAAAAATATTTAGGGTATGCAAGAAACTCCGGGTTGCAGGCATATTTTCAGTGGCGCAGAACGGGCATTCCTTCGTTCTATACCGGTCCGGGAACTGGTAATGGTGGAAAAATTCCTTTAAGGTTTCAGTATCCTTCAAATGAAATAACGGCTAATGGAAATAATTTATCAACAGCGCTTCAAAGCCAATACGGCGGCAATGATGATATAAATGCTTTAATGTGGATAGTAAAATAAGGCAGGTCGAAAACAGCCCGATAATTTGCGTGAAGGCTTTCCTTTCAAAGGACAGTAACGGCTTGGATTAAAAAAACCTAATCGTGGCCGTTAGCTTGGTCACAGGTGCAATTAGTATTTTATATGATCGAAATACAAGCTATAAAAAACACAGATGAAATCCTGTCGCTTTATCAGCAATACGGCAACCAGGATTATATCGGTGAGCCTGTATCACAAATTGAGCACATGTGCCAGTGTGCCCAGTTAGCGGAGAAAGAAAATTATGATGAGGAAGTAATCCTCGCGGCTTTTTTTCATGACATTGGCCACCTATGCGAGCATATAATGGAGGTGGATTACATGGATGAATATGGAATTGTGGATCACGAAAAAATTGGTGCGGAATATTTAAAAAGCAAAGGTTTTTCAAAAAAAATTACGAGCCTTATCGCTTCGCATGTGGAAGCAAAACGTTACCTCACTTTAATGCATCCTGAATATTACGATACCCTTTCCGATGCGAGCAAAAGCACATTAAATTTTCAGGGCGGCCGCATGTCGCAAGCAGAAGCAAAAGCATTTGAGAAAGATGAATGGTTCCCTTTATACCTCACACTTCGCGGGTGGGATGAGAAGGCGAAAGAAGAAAATGTTCCCTTGCCTGACCTGGATCACTATCGTAAAATGATGATCGATCATTTAATAAAATAAAAAAGAAAATGAGTATTGAACTGGTAGTATTTGATATGGCAGGCACTACCGTATCTGACAAAGGCAACATCAATGATTTTTTTCGCGATGCATTTTCCAATGCCGGAATGACGGTAGATGCTGCGGATGTAGATCATGTAATGGGCTACCGGAAAAAAGAAGCCATAGAAATAATTGTTGAAAAATACAAGCAGGGCTTTGAAAAGGATAATGATTTCATTGATGCCATTCACGAAGACTTTACGAAGCAGATGGTAAATTTTTATGAAAATGACAAAAATCTTTCGCCACTTCCTTATGCTGAAAAAGTATTCCTGGAATTGAAGCAGCATAAAATAAAAATTGCCCTTAATACTGGTTTTACAAAAGCAATTGCGGCGCCTATATTAAAAAGGCTCGGCTGGGATAATGCCCCTTTTATTGATGAAGTTATTTGCAGCGATGAAGTTCCGGAAGGGCGGCCACATCCTTACATGATCGAAAAATTAATGAAGGATCTCAAAATCAATTACCCCGAAAATGTGGCAAAAGTGGGCGATACAAAAGTTG
>JALZAJ010000512.1 GCA_030948465.1 Bacteroidota bacterium | reverse complement strand
CTGGAATAAAGGAAGCCAGAAATTTTCTCAAAAATATTTCAACAAAAAAACGGCCAGTGATAAAAATCACCGGCCTTGCTTACCTCTGAAACCACAAGAAAAACGTTTAGTTTCCTTATAAATCTTTAAAGGAGGTTATTAATTAATTTAACAGTTAGCTTATAAACTTTTAGAGTTATTGGGTTGTGTACGGTTTTAAAATATAGGAAAAGGAATACGAGAATGGGCTGCTAAAGTAATACGAATTTTTTGATAAAAAGAATTTTCCGATATAATTAATTATATTTTCTTAATTCCTGGCTGGCAAACCTGTCAATTTTTTTTATTTTGTAATTATACCACCATTTGGGATTTGTCTTTTTCATAATCGTATCTATGCTCCTCATTCCAAATAAATTCCACGCTCCTTTTGCTTTACCAGACATCGTATTTTGTAAAGCCCGCAGGCTCATAGCAAATCCGCTGTCAAGATATTCCATGTGATGCCAGTATCCGGCCGGCATAAATAATGTATCGCCATGATCCAATATTAACTCGTAGCCTGTAGCATACCTCAATGCGGGAAACTTTTCATAATCAGGTTTGCCACTTTCCTGGTTGTAATTTGAAAAATCGGCCAGGCTAAGCACTTCAAAAGGTTTCCTGTATAATTTATACTGTTCCTCGTGGCGAAATAACAACACCCTTTTTCTACCCGCAAACTGCGTATGAAGAATATGGGAAAGATCAATATCGAAGTGCATGTGCGTTATAGAAGTTTGGCCGCCTGTAAACAACATAGGATATTTTTTTACAAACCCTTTCATCAGATCCTCGGGCCATGAAAAATCCTTTGTAAGCTGAGGAGCATGCGAAAAAATATTAAACAAAAATATTCTCCACGCAGCGGGTCCTTGTTGAATCATATCAATGTATTCACCAAAAGTTTTGTAATCATCTGCTGTATTTATTGGTGTATATGCATCGCTTTTTATATTGTTATAAAGCCCAACTTTTTGATCTCCTACTATTTCCTTAAAATAATCCCATGTCCATTTATGGTATGCCGGCCATTGTTTTGCGAGGCCTGTTATTACTAAAGGTTTTTTAGGCAAATAGTAATTGTTTTTAAAATCTTGCGGTGAAATACTTTCAACCTTATCAACTGAATTCAACTGCATTTAATTCTTTTTGGTCGGCAAAATTAGAAATAAAATTTTTCTTAACTCACTTATAAAATTATCTTAATTCATTGATAATTTAGCAACAAATTTATAATTTAACCATATTTAGACACCTGTCCATCCACTACATTTTATATTTCACGATTGCCCCCAACTCAGGCAGAAGACTTCACCGCCTTTTCAAAAAATGTCATCCAAAAGAATAAAAATGATGGAAGAATATGGTCGCATGCCCGGGATTGGCAGCATTCAAAATTTCATAGAATGAGGTGTGCTTAATTTTAAATGCGGTTACGCTCCTAATTTACGAATTAACAAGTTATAATAAATGATTCCTGTTTGGTAAGCCATTTTACATTTGCACAAGAAAAATTGATGAGTGACCCTGAGTTAGATTCCGGTGTAGGTTGGAGAAATCCGCCACTATTAACCAGGTCAAAATCTTATTTTTTATCTTAAGCTCCGGGCTCCACACCGGAGCTTTTCTCATGTTTGAAAACCTATTCGGTTCGATCGTCATTTATTAGCGTCATGAAAAAAATTGCTATATTATATTTGTATGCAAACTATTATTCTGGAGTAACCAACAGGTATAAATAATAAGGTTTGAAATTATTCGTAAAAATTATTTTTTTAAAGAAGGAAACGAAAGCTAAAACTACGGAAATGAATGTATCTAATTACCCAAAAATTGTTTTATGGAAGAAGTAGAAGTGCCAACCGAACATCTGCACGAACAAATTAATGAAAAAGCCGAAGAACTTTCAAGGCAGGAAGAAAACAGGTGGACCTTGCTGGTTGCCATTTCCACAGCCATTATGGCCGTGCTGGCGGCGTTGGGGTCTTTGTTTGCAGGGCATCACTCCAATGAGGCTATGATCTTGCAGATAAAAGCGTCAGACCAATGGGCATTCTACCAGGCAAAAAGTATTAAGGCAGAAGTAAGACTAAGACTGCCGCAGATCACTGATGTTACCAAGCCCAAGGAGGTAATAAATAACGAAGAAGAAGCTATAAAAACGAATGCGGAAAAAGATGAAAAATTATCTGAAGAACATTTGCAAAAGCATTCCACACTTGCCCGTTGCGTTACTTTACTCCAGGTTGCAATCGCCATCTCGGCAATCTCAATCATAACCCGTAAAAAGTTTTTGTGGTTTATTTCAATCGCGTTTGCAGCAATAGGGCTCTATTTTTTTGTGATGGGAATTGTCTGAAATTTATTATACCAATTAATCTGGGTTTTGGCAAACCATACCGGGTTTCCAGTTAGCATGCCAATAATTACCATCATTAGAAATAAATTCATCGCTGCATACACCCGATACTGATAGTGTAAATGAAAATGCAGTGCACTTGTCGTGGTAGCTATCAATATTTTTCAATCCAATCACCGGAAAATTCATCGCGCCAAAGCTGTAGTTTTATACTTTCGTTTTCCAGCATTGATGTTGGTCAGCCGGTTCATAGAATAACAAAAATCAACATGTCCGCCAATCATAGCCATAATCATTCTCATAATCACGGTCATCATGCTCATTCATTTACTCCGCAAAACAACACGGCTCCTTTTCTTATTGGGATTGTGCTCAACGCTTTATTTGTAATAATAGAAGTAACTGCAGGCATCCTCAATAATTCGATGTCTTTGCTTACGGATGCTGGTCATAATCTTAGCGATGTGGCCAGTCTTGTTTTATCGCTCGTGGCCTTCCGGCTTGCAAAAAAAAGTTCGACGGATACGTTTACGTATGGCTATAAAAAAACAACGGTTCTTGCGGCACTTTTTAATGCGGTTTTTCTTTTAATTGCCATCGGCATACTTGGCTTTGAATCTGTACAACGGCTGATAAATCCGGCTGCTGTAGAAGGAAAAATAATCGCATGGGTTGCCGGGGCAGGAATAATCGTGAATGTGATGACTGCGTTTTTGTTTTTTAAAAACAGGAAAACAGATCTCAATATAAAAAGCGCTTACCTGCACATGCTGAGCGACGCCCTTGTTTCGGTGGGTGTTGTTGCCGGCGGAATTATTATAATTTATACGGGATGGAACTGGGTTGATCCGGTGATCGGGCTTATTATTATGATCGTAATTCTCGCAGGCACCTGGTCGTTGCTTACCGAAAGTTTCCGTTTATCAGTTGATGCGGTGCCAACTGATCTTGATGTGCATGAAATTAAAAATATTATTGTTGCACAACCAAATATCGTAGAAGCGCATCACATCCACATTTGGGCGATCAGTACCACAGAAAATGCGCTTACTGCACACATTTCTTTAAAAGAAGAACTCAATTTTAATGAAAAAATGAAGTTGGTACAAAATTTAAAGCATGAATTAATG
>JALZAJ010000508.1 GCA_030948465.1 Bacteroidota bacterium | reverse complement strand
AGATTGCCACTTATTGGTATTTACGGTATCATACGTCAAAACGTAAAAGTGTATTAGTGTTAAGTTAAGGCTGTTATAACGCAATGGACTTTTTACAAAGCCACTAATAAAGAAATTACTTTGTGGCTTTTGTGCCTTTGTGGGATATACGTCAAGATATACTTAACATGACATTAGTTTTCTTTCGACATGTGAATCTATTTTCAATTTCAATTTCAATTTCGATTATGGTTTTTTACTATTCAAAAGTTTAGGTATTGCCAGTTCAGCATTTATTGCGCTCCAATGCCGCCTGATCCTCCGTTTAATCTTTTATTTTCCTCTTCAGCGGATACCTTTCTTTGCCTTGCAGCTTTTACCTGGCTATTTCCAAAACGGTAAGAAAAATTTACTTTCAATTGCTGACTTTCAAAATTACCGCTCGCATCTAAATGGCTTCCGGCGAAGTCGCTGACACCTCTCCAATGTAATGTTTTCAGCACATCAGTAAAGCTCACTTTAATGTTACCGGCGCCCTTCAAAACTTTCTGCTGAACACCAACATCTATAAATCCTAATGACTTACTTTTAAAAGTTCCGCCCCATACGGTTGGTGAATTAAAAAATCCCGAAAGTTCAAAGGAAGGCCCTTTTTTAACTGTAAACGTTTGCTGCGTGTAGATCGAAAAAGCGTCCACATTTATATTGATTATTTTACCCGCACCAAAATTTGCCTGGTATGCGGAATGGTAACCGTTAAATGTAGCAAAGGCGCTCCACCACTTGGTAATAGTGATTGGCGCACTTATGTTCAAGCTGTAAATATTTTGAGTTGCAAGGTTTTTCTGTGTGATAAATGCTTTGTTTCCAAGTGTATCTATAATTTGCGCAAAATAATCTTTGATATGACTGTAGCTTACTGAGGTTACATACTTGTAAAGGAACGTATGCGAAAGCTGAAAGCTGTTAGTGTATTGAGGTTTCAAAAATGCATTCCCTTTTTGATAAGTCAGCTCGTCAAGCTTATTCTCAAAGGGATTGAGATTCTGATAACTGGGACGATCTATACGGCGGCTATAACTCAGATTCAATGAGTTCTTTTGATTCACAGTATAAGTAATGGCGCCGCTTGGAAAAAAATCGGTGTAGTTGCGTTTTACCACATCATCCGCCTGAGGTGTATTGCTGATAAGATCACCCTCGCTTTTTGTATTTTCCATTCTTACACCAGCTTGTATAGTTGTTTTTTTGCCAAACGGACGATTATAATTTACATACAATGCTTTTACGTTTTCATCGTAGTTAAATTTATTGCTGCGATCAGGATCCTTTACATTGTTGTTCCCATAAACATTATAAAAATCAAAAGTATTTTTAGTTTTTACATCCGTTATTTTGCCGCCGAAACCAAGCTTGCCTTTTTGAAAGGGTTGTTCATAATCTATTTTACCAGTGTAAATATCAATATCGGTAGGCGTATTATTTCTGTAAATTCTTTCGTCTAATAAAGTGCCGGTAAAAGGATCTCTGTAATAATTAGGCTGAAAGCTTGTGCCTGTGCGCCTGAAGGTTACCAGGTCTGCATCTATATTTAATTCCTTCCCGGTAGTATCTGCATAGCGGTAATTAACATTATAATCGACATTATTTCTTGAGCCCGGCAAATCATTGGCCGCATATAAAATTCTGTTCGGAATTCCTGTATTCTCAGGCTTAATTACGGTCGTGCTCGTGGTGCCATTTTTTGAATCATTAAAATTTGCGGTCACCATTACACCAATGATATTTTTGTTGTTCAAATAATAATCCAGCCCCGCTTTTACATTGTGAGTGGTATTATTATTCGTGTTGATACTGTGCTGGTCATAGATACTATCGTTCTGTACACGGTACAGGTTAAAGAGATTTCTTGTCTTCCCAAAATTGTTACTGTAGTTACTAAAAAGATTTATTTTTTTATTGCGATAATTGAGGCTTAACGAATTGTTGTATTTGGGAGTATGGCCAAAACCCACGCCTGTTGAAACGTTCCCGTTAGCACCATAATTTTTATTTTTTTTCAACCTGATATTTATAATACCAGCGTTGCCTGATGCATCATATTTAGCCGATGGATTGGTGATCATTTCAATGGACTCTATATCAGCAGAGTTAATAGAACGCAGGTAAGCTGCAAGGTCTGCTCCGCCCATCTGCGTTGGCTTTCCGTCAATATAAATTTTAACGCCATTCTTACCCTGCATGGAAATATTATCATCTTTATCTACCGAAACGCCCGGAGATTTTTGCAAAAGTTCGAAGGCATTACTTCCCGTAGCATTAATACTGCTCTCCACATTAAAGACCGTTTTATCAGCCCTTACTTCGATCATTGGCTTCTTTGCAGTTACCGTAACGGCTGCCAGTGATGTGCTGCTTTGCAATAACATAAGAGAAGGACTGGTAAAATCCTGGCCTTCTGAAATATCGAATTTG
>JALZAJ010000505.1 GCA_030948465.1 Bacteroidota bacterium | reverse complement strand
GTAATTTTTCCATTCAATAAAGACTTTCCACAATACGAGCTGGCAAAGAAACAAATGCACGGTGCGTGTGGTTTATTTTCTTTTGTTGTAAAAGCAAGTACAATAAATCAGATAGAAAACTTTTGTGAAAATCTAAAGCATATTTTGATAGCAGTAAGTTGGGGCGGCCACGAATCGCTGATCATCCCGGGATGCGCTTCAATAAAAGCTGAGGATTTTGATTCCAATAATAAGGACCATAGGATGATGAGGCTTTATGTTGGGCTGGAAGATGCTGATTATATAATCGAAGATTTGGAGAGGGGATTTGAGGCGATGTAGGATTTTACGTTGAAATCTAAATTCAAATTTTTGAAACAGAAATAGAGTAGGATTGGAATTATTATAGGATTAGATTAATTTTATTGTATGAGTACTTTAGAACTGGCATTATATGATAATCTTAGAAAAAAATTAGATGATGAAACTGCCAGGCAATTAATATCTTTCGTTAAAGAAGAAATAAGAGAAGAAGTAAACCAAAATAATTTAGTAACTAAAAACGATTTATCGCAAGCCAAAATTGACCTTGTGGAAAAAATGAATAAAGATAAAATTGATCTTATAAAATGGATGTTTGGCTTTTGGTTTACACTCGTTTTACTTTTATTGGCTAACTGGTTTTTAAAACATTGAAACTCCAGGATTCGTATTTTCATGCTCAATTGTCCATAATTAGGATGCTCTGGATTTACTATAAGTTCTTGCCGGGGGATGAATAAGTACATCCCCGCTTGCTATAATATAATTTTAAAAAATAAACTTAGGTCTCTGTTTATCATTATCATTTGGTCATAGGTTACGGTGATAAAGCCATAGCTCTGTAAATTAATTGGTCAAGTATTGTTGCTAAAAAACTTTTGCTGTTAAAATCTAAAATGAAATTCATCTGGATAATTTTGAAGCCTCTTGCCTTTACAATTATGGTGAATACCCTTCAGCCATTCTTACAAAACGGGTTGACCTAAAGTAAACAGCTCCATCCACTCTTTATCATTATCCTCAATTATTTTAATCTTTCAATTCATTATTTTTGCCGGATGCCAAAAAAATGTAAGCTTTTAATTCTCTTCTGTTCTATTACCATAATGTTGCAGGCCCAGGAAAAATGGAGCCTTCAAAAATGTGTGCAGTATGCGCTTGATAATAATCTAACGATAAAGCAACAAGGAGTGCAGGCCGAGCTTTCAGGAATCACCTATAAGCAAAGTAAGCTATCAAAAATCCCAAGCGCAAATTTTAGCAACAACGAAGGATACCGGTTTGGTAAATCACAAAATCCTTCTACAGGAATATTAGAAAGCCAGAATTTTTTCCAGGTTGGTCTTCAGTTTCAATCTAACGTTGAAATTTTTAACTGGTTCTCAAAGAAGAACACCATCCTTGCCAATGAATGGTCGCTGGAGGCCGCAAAGGCATCTGTTGATAAACTAAAGAATGATATTGCCTTAACGGTAGCCAATTCTTACCTGCAGGTTTTACTTGCACGGGAGCAACAGGATATTGCCGATGTGCAGATAAAGCAATCTGCGGCGCAACTTGATATTGTGAACAAGCAGGTAAAAGCAGGCGCCTTACCCGAGTTGAATGCATTTGAGCTTGAGGCGCAACTTGCAAATGATAGCGCCAATTATATTTCTTCCAGAGGAAGTGTTGACCAGGCTAAGTATGTGTTGAAAGCTTATATGAACCTGGATGCCGCGGCGCCTTTTGAAATTGAGGGGCCATCGGCAAGCCAGATACCACTGGATCCAATAGCAGAACTGCAACCGGAAAAAGTGTATGCGCTTGCGTTAGCCAACCTTCCGCAACAAAGAGTGAATGAATTCAATTTGAAAGCAGCTCAAAAAAATGCATTAGCAGCAAAGGGTGCATTATATCCTACTATATCCGCTTATGGCAACCTCAGTTCCAACTATGGTTATTTTCGCTCGCCGGTTTATTCGCAAGTCCCTAATGGTTTTGGGCCAAGCGGGCTTGTAGTAAGCGATGGCATGGGAGGCTTTATCGACGTGCAAAAGCCACTTTTTACAAATGGCGGAAAGGCGGGCTACATTACATCTGATCCCCTCGGAACTCAATTCAGTAATAACTTCGGGCAGGCTATAGGGATCAGCCTTTCTGTTCCCATCTTCAATGGCTGGCAATCGAAGGCAAATTATGAAAGATCAAAATTGAATATTAAAACCCTCGAATATCAAAAAGACCTGGATAATCAAACGTTGAAACAGGATATTTACCAGGCTTATAATTCGGCTGTTGTAGCGCTTGAAAAATTTAATTCATCTGCTAAATCAGTTGACGCGGCGCAACGGACTTATGACTTTGCTTTAAAAAGATTTAACGTGGGTATGCTGGGAACTTTTGAATTAGTGACCGATCAAAATAATTTATTCAGAGCAAAACTTCAATACGTTTTAAATCAATTTGATTATGTTTTTAAAATGAAAGTGCTGGAGTTTTATAAAGGACAGGGGATAAA
>JALZAJ010000490.1 GCA_030948465.1 Bacteroidota bacterium | reverse complement strand
TACCATTTTTTGGCAAAGTTGGGATCAAACTTTTTAAAGTGATGATTATTTTGAAAGAGTTCGCCCATCATAATAATTCCCCAGGGAGTTGTATTTTTTGAATGGTCACCATTATTAAAATTCGAATAACCCATTTTGTGTCCAAACCAATTCACGATAGCTCCCTGTATAGGGCCCATAATAAAATGTACAGGCAGCAAAAGAAACCACCAATAGTTTGGAGCAAAAATGATGTAGATAGAAGTATAAAATGCACCAAATAACAACCTGGTAACTATGTGATGTCCTAACCGGTCAAGTTTATCCCACATGGGTATATACTCTTTTGTGAATTGCGGATCAGGGAGATTTTTACCGGTATGAAATCCTCTGAATATTACAACGGTATGCAACATCATGTGCCAGATATCTTTAAAGAAATGCGGTGAATGCGGATCCTTTTCTGTATCACTGTAGGTATGATGCATACGGTGCATTACCGCATACGCCCTGGGAACAAGATAAGACGAGCCTTGTGTAAGCCACGTCATAATATAAAATACCTTTTCCCAGCTTTTTGATGTGGTGTACATCTGGTGGGATGCAAACCGGTGGAGAAAAAATGAGTGGAAAAATAAAGAGAAGAACCAATGGCAAAAAAAGAAACCCAGAATTACAAACATTAAATAAAAATTATAAAATATTGAATGGCGAAAGGTAACCTATTAATATGGTAACGGCTGAGATTACACGAAGTTTAACGTATAACAGAAATCACTCAATTAACTTCACCTTTCTAAGCTCTAACAGGTTCAGGCTATTGGGTGTAAAATTTTTCACATTGGGCTGTACAAGCCTTATCACCATGTCGTACCATAAAGGCACAACCGGCGCATCGTTCATCATTATCTGATCAGCCTGCTGATACAATTTGTAACGCAGGGAATCATTTTTTTGAGACAATGCCAATTCGTATAACTTATCAAATGCAGGATTTTTGTAACGTGTGTAATTCGGTGGCGCAGGATTCTTTCCATAAAAAACACTTAGGTAATTCTCTGCATCCGGGTAATCTGCAATCCAGCTTCCGCGAAAGAACAAGGCTTCCGATTTGGCGGTTTGCTCCAGCAGCAAACTTTTCTGCACCGTTTCTACCTGTATTTTAATTCCGATCTGCAGCAGCTCACTGGCGATATAACTGGCGAAATCAGCATAAACCGGAATGGTAAGCAATGGAATTGGGGGAAGACCTGAACCATTAGGATAGCCGGCTTCTTTTAACAGCAGCAGCGCCTTTACCGGGTCATAACGGTAACCAGTAACCGAAGTGGAATCAAAGGAAGGCAGCCCTGCGGGAACGAAGCCGCTCTCTGCCGGAATACCAATGGAATTGCGGATGTACAACATCATCTTTCTCCTGTTAAATCCATAATTGATTGCCTGCCTTATTTTTAAATTTCTCAGCGGAGAATTTTTCACGATCTCTTTGGAAGTATCCTGCAATATCCCGAGGTATTCAATATTAAGATAGGGATGTTTTACAAGCAATATTTTTCCCTGCCAGTCTTTACGAAGCTCTCCCTTTTTAGTGAGCACTTCATCTTTAAAGGAAGCGTCTATGTCGTTGATAAAGTCAAGCCTTCCCTGTTGAAATTCTAAAAATTCGGTTGCCTTATTTTCAAAAAAAGAAACCGCAATTCCATTAAGATAGGGAAGCCTTTTCCCAACACGATCCCTTTCAAAATACAATGGATTTTTTTTGAGTATCAATGCCTGTCCTTCCTCCCAGGCCACGAATTGAAAAGGCCCGGTCCCGCAGGGATGGCTGCGAAAATCTTTCCCGTATCTATCGACAACTTCATGCGGTATTACGGAACAATATTGCATGCTTAATATGCCGAGAATAGGATGGAAGGGTGACCTTAACTTCAATAAAAAAGTAGTGTCGTCCATTGCAGTAAAAGGATGCAGGGAATCAACTCTGCCATTAAATATCCAGGCGCCGCTGCTGGCCGTGTTCTTATCCATGATGCGGGTAAAACTATACACGACATCATTTGCAGTCATCCTCCTTCCCTTACCACCCGCAAAGGCATCGTTGTCATGAAAAAAGACATCGCTGCGCAAATGAAAAATAAAACGAAGATTATCTTCCGACACTTCCCAGCTTTTCGCAAGTGATGGGATCATATTGAGGCTGTCATCGGTTTGCACCAGCGTATTATAAAGCTGATGCACTGCCCACATGATCGATTGATTTTTTGCAAAAGCAGGGTCAAGGGTCGCAATACCGGATTGTTCATTATAGCGAAAAATATTTTTTGCCTTGTCGTGATGAGAGCATGATGAACCAGCCATCATTAGAAAAAAAATGGTAACTAAGAAAAGCTTGTTGTTCATCATTTTTACAGAGGTCAAAGCCAATTGATTTTTTAACTTCATCTTTGAGCAAGAAAAAATAAATTTAGCAAATGAAAAAGATAGTAGCGGTGTTTTGTTTATTGTTCTTAAGTTTTATGTCAATCGCTCAGCCTTTCACTCATGCGGATACATTGAGAGGGAGTAATGGCCCCGGAAGATCCTGGTGGGATGCAACCAAATATGACCTGCATGTGGTTTTCAACCTTGCAGACAGTACCATAAGCGGGTATAATGTCATTAGTTATAAAGAGATCCAAAAAGACCATGCGGATTATTTTCAGATAGATCTTCAGGAGCCGATGATCATCGATTCTATAATAATAGATAATGGAATCAAAAGCCGGGAGCGGGAAATAAGCGGGAACAAACGGGTAACCTATACGGATACCAGAAGAAATCTTGGGTTTACAAGAGAAGGAAATGCATGGTTTGTCAGCCTTAAAAACATACCCGAAGTAAATAATAATCCGGCTGCACCCCATAGTCTTCGTATGGGTGAACCCGCCGTAGTACCTGCCAATAGGAATACGGCACCGCGAAAAACTAATCAACCCACACTAACCATATATTATCATGGCAAACCTAAAATAGCAAAGAAAGCTCCATGGGATGGAGGACTGGTGTGGGCAAAAGATAAAGCAGGAAATCCGTGGGTAAGCGTTGCCTGCCAGGGGCTGGGCGCCAGTGTGTGGTACCCGTGTAAAGACATACAGAGCGATGAGCCTGATAGCGCGGAACTTCAGATCACTGCGCCTTCCGATCTTGTGGCGGTGAGTAATGGCAGGTTAAGAAATAAAACTATTAATAATGATGGCACCACCACTGTATCCTGGGCTGTTGTAAATCCTATCAACAACTACAACCTTATTCCCTATATGGGAAAATATGTTCACTTCGGTGAAATCTATAAAGGGGAAAAAGGGGCGCTTACTATGGATTACTGGGTACTGGACTCTAATCTTGCGAAAGCAAAAAAGCAATTCCGGGATGCACCCAGAATGATGAAAGCTTTTGAATATTGGTTCGGCCCATACCCTTTTTATGAAGATGGATATAAACTCGTGGATGCGCCCTATTTAGGCATGGAACATCAAAGTGCCGTTGCTTACGGTAACGGTTACACGAATGGGTATCACGGTATAGATCTCTCAGGAAGCGGGTGGGGAATGAAGTGGGATTTTATCATTGTACATGAAAGCGGACATGAATGGTTTGGCAACAACATAACAGCAAAAGATATTGCGGATAACTGGATACATGAAGGATTTACCAGTTACAGCGAAACATTGTTCACCGAATATTATTATGGCAAGCAGGCAGCCGATGAATATGTAATTGGATTAAGGAAAAATATCGAGAATAAGGTGCCCATCATTGCCGCCTACGGTGTAAATAAGGATGGCCCAATTGACATTTATTATAAAGCAAGCAACATGATTCACACCATAAGGCAGATCATTAACGATGATTCACTATTCAGAAAAATTTTGCGCGGATTAAATAAAACTTTTTATCATCAAACGGTTACAACCCGGCAGGTCGAAGATTATATCAGCCAGGAATCGAAGATCGATCTCTCAAAAATATTCGACCAATATTTAAGGACAACAAAGATCCCGGTTCTGGAATATAGTATCAGTAATGGCCAAATGACCTATCGCTGGGCCAATTGCATTCCCGGATTTAACATGCCCGTAAAAATTATGAATGAAAAAGGTGGATATTTTTTTATCTATACAAAAGATAGTAACCAGCAGCTAAAAACTGCAATCAAAGCGTTGAAGGTGGATCAAAATTTTTATATTGAGACGAACCGGGTTAATTAGCATAACGACCTTTAGAGTAAAAAGCAGCGCGAGCTAATGGATTAAAAATTCAATAACGCTGTTTCTCTTGGCAATAAGAGTTAGCTACGATTTGCATATTGAAAGATTTTATCCGACTAAACAAATTTTATTTTTACGAGCCATATCTTCAATTAAACGGATAAAGGTCAGGAGTTTTGCATTTAGCGTTACCTGAAAAATTATTTGAGTTCTTTTTAAAATAATCACATTTTGTTCAACGTAAAAACTATCATATCGCACATAATTATTATTTTGTCAATACCTTTTAATGCATGGTGCTACAACATTGAAACAAGTAATCGGGACACAAATATTGTTATCGTTTTTGATAATATTCCTTCCTACGTAAGAACCGTCTATCCGTTTCCGAAGATGACACAAGCGGACAACCGGCCCCAGGTAACTATATTCGATAACTTCTATCTATATGACTTTAATCCAGGCCCATTAAAATCTGATACGATTATTTTCGCTTCACAGAACGATCACATTGTTCTGCAGTTTTTGTATTCCATCAATCTCGCTCCCATTGATTTTGTCATTTATAAGGGAGACACCATTACTTTTAGTTTTGTAAATAATTTGCCGTATGCCAGTAGTAAAATAGCCGATAGAAATAAAAGCCTAAACTATGAATATGAACAATTAATTGTCAATAAAAATAGTCTTCAACCTACTCCTTATGACATATATAAACAGCCTCTTCTGGTTGCTAAAGATATTAATGATGCGGTGAATAATTATCGTGCTGTTGAAAGAGACTATTATGATCAATCCCGATCCTTTTTAGAAAAGAAATTGTCTGTTCTTGATACCTCTAAAGATATTAGCGATAAGTATCCCAACGTATTTAATTTTTTCCAGGATAAATATACCTACGAGATAGCTGAATTGGATTTTGAACAAAATAAGCTTAGTGAAGACAGCTTACATAAAATATTTGCCATAAATAAACACGAGCCGACGAATAAATCTTATTCCTATTTTTTCCCATTTCTTGAAAAAGTTTCAGAAAAGGTTATTGTTAAAAATGCAAAAGTTGTAAAATATGACAATGGCTCTGATATAGACTATAGAGATGTGTACGATCAGGCGCTTAAATGGCCGGATATAAATGACTTCTATAGAAAGCATTTACTATATACTTATTTAAAAAAGATTGGAAGCCTTTTTTCAACTTCAGATTTGCAAAAGTATGTATCAGATTTTGCTTCGTTGACGCATGACTCCATACTCGTAAATAAAATACACAATGAATTCCCGTCTGCTAACTATTATTCTTCCTCAGCTAAAGATTCTTTATACCTGCTTGATGATAACAGTAACAAGATATCCTTCCAGGCTTTCCTGGCATCATGTAAAGGCAAGGTTGTTTATATTGATTTTTGGGCCAGTTGGTGTGTCCCTTGCAGACGCGAAATGAAGAATGCAGAAAAACTTCGGGAAGTCTTTAAAAACAATCAAATTGTGTTTGTATATTTTTCAGTAGATAAAAATAAAAATGAATGGATTGAAGCATTTAAGACGGATAAGCTCAATCTAATTCAGCATAATTATATGCTTGTAAATGCTGACTCTTCGGATTTTTTGAAATCAATTAATCTTGGACCTATCCCCCGGCATCTGCTGTATGACAAGTCTGGAAAATTAGTACATAAAAATGCCCCAGGTCCTGGCTCAGAAGAAATTCAACGATTAATTACTTATTATTTAGCCCATTGAATATTCAACGTTCGGGCTAATTAACATACCGACCTTTAGCGTAAAAAGCAGTGTCGGCTGCTAATGAATTACATCTGTCATTCTTTGACCAAATGTTTATTAAAACCAGCATGAATTAATTTTTCGTAAGCACGCCAAACTTCCGCAGGTATCTCCTGGTATATTTGAAATCCTTTTGCAGGATAAAGCCTTATTCGCTGCAGATCCCCGGTCATTATATTTATTACTTTCTCCAAAGGAATATCGCTTGTTGCATATTCGTCAAAGGGTATTTGCGGTGAGGTAACTAACAAGTGTTTTTGCGGCCAGTGTTTTTTAAAAGTAGCATAAGACCTTCGTTCCATGTACGGCTTTTGCACCACGATAAAGTGTTGC
>JALZAJ010000485.1 GCA_030948465.1 Bacteroidota bacterium | reverse complement strand
CCCGCAAGCTGCTGGCATAGTTCGTTAGCGGAAATACATAAGCCGAATCATTGGTAACCGATACAACGGCAACCGTATCGATATCCGCTTTGTGGTACACCTTCAATAAAGAATCTACCTCGCCTTCGGTTGGATTGCGAAGCAGATCGTCACCAATTACCACTATGGTATCCAGGCCAGCATTCTGAGTGGAGAAAAAACCGGCGTAACGGTTACCAACGCCATTTTCATCACTTACAAAGGTGAAGTGATTATTACTGTATTGAGTGGGAAACCTGGCATCGCCGAACTTTAAATTGGTAAGTTGTGTTATCTGATTAAGTTCCGGCTTGTTCGTAGCAAAGTCGGTAATTAAAAAGACATTGAAATGATTTTGTAACAAAGAAGTGTCGGAACCTCTTGCTCTTGCCGAAGGCCGGTTGCTTGAAAAAATAATTCCATTTTTATTGGGAAATGCCACAAACGAAGGATCAAGATCGTCATACACGTCGTTTGTTATTTGTTTTAATTTTTCATTTTCAATATCATAAGTATAAATATCCGAGTGCCCATTTTTTACGGCGCTGAAAAGCAGGGTTTTGCTGTCAATCATATACTTCATATCCTGCACCTGGTCAAACAAATTAGTGAGGTCTCTTTTGTAGGGCTTTACACGAGTCACTACGTCGTACACAAATAATTTTATGCGTCCTTCTTCTCCATACAGAACGGATAATCGCGTGCCTTTCGGATCCCAGGCCATCATTGGGTAATTCGGATTTATTTCATCCAGTTTGGCTTTTGCACCAAATTTTAAAAGCACTTTATCTTTGTCTTCTTCATTCAAAAGAAGCTTGTATTGTCCTTTGTCATATTGAACTACGGCAAAGGAACCGTTGCGCTTATTAGGATTTACATTGAAATGAAAAAAATCTTTTCTTTTCCCAATGGTCACACTCGTGATCTCGCTGCCCTTTGGATAATTTTTTCTTCGGGTAATATCTTTATCATATTTGTCTTCCTCGTATTGCATAAAATCAGCCAGCACTTCTTTAAATTTTCTTTTTTTAGTTACCTGGTTAGAAGCTCTGTTTAAGCTTTTATATACTCTTGCCAGGTACAATAAATAGGTGGTGTTTTCTCTTTTGTATCTTTCTTCTATATAATACCAAAAGGCATGGCCAGCCAGTAACGGTTTTTCAAAAGCTAACTGGTAAAAGTTTTTATATTTACCACTTAATATCTCACTTTTCAAATCGTCGTCAAGTTCGGTGCTCCAGTTTTGGCCCACGTAGGCAACATAGCCATCAATAAGCCACTGTGGAAGATCAAGCAACGCCTGGTTACCCGCAACTTCGCCAAGATCTTCACCAAATAAAATATTTTGAGTAAGAATATTTGCGATGCCTTCCCTGATTTGTTTCCGAAGGTCTGCGTGGTTGCTGTTATAATAAATGATCATCTTATTATTGACAAGCTTCGTAAGGCCACCGGTGCTTTGCCAGTCAATGCCAAGGCCAATATTACTTTGCTGGAGATCATTAAAACTATTGTAAATAACAATATTTGCTCTTCGTTGTAAGCTGTACTCTACGAATTTTTCTATGCCGGGCAATTCTTCTTCAGCAATTTGCAGAACATATTTCGCGATCTCCTGCCCGTTTTGATTAAAGTAGGAATTGAAATTTTTTGTCTGGTAATATTGCCACTTGAATTTTTTGAATTGAACGCGGTTTTTTCCATATTCCACATTACTCACCTGAGACTCGCCTAAAGTTGCCAGCGCCATAAAAAAAGCCAGAAGAAGAAATATTTTTTTGTGCATTTGTTTCTTGTGATCTTGCATAATTAGGGTAGTTATTAATTGACCTAAAATTAAACGTTTCGATTTAATCAATAAAATGAAATTACCAGTTAGGTACGTACGTTATGCTACAAGTTAAAGTTTTAACATTTAATCCGGTTCAGGAAAATACTTACATCGTTTTTAATGAAAAAAAAGAATGTATTATCATTGATCCGGGATGTTATTATGATAACGAAAAGGAAGCCTTAAGCGTTGCCGTTGAAAAAAATAACCTGCGGCCTGTGATGCTTCTCAACACACATTGCCACCTGGATCATGTATTTGGAAATAAATTTATTGCTGAAAAATATAAGCTATCTCTTCAATTGCATAAGGCAGAAGAGCCAATGCTTAAGATGGCGCCGGCCTCGGGGCTTATGTTTAATCTTCCTTTTGATAATTATTCCGGTGAGTTTATCTTCCTGGAGGAAGGTGATATCATTACCCTGGGAACAGATAAACTGGAAGTGATTCATGCGCCAGGTCATTCGCCGG
>JALZAJ010000452.1 GCA_030948465.1 Bacteroidota bacterium | reverse complement strand
TAAAACCGCTGATGGAAAAATATGCGCCCATCGATGTAATGCGCTGGGTTTTTACCTTTGGATTTTTCATGATCTTACCCTTATGCGTAAACGAATTTAAAACGATAAGCTGGTATGCCTTTAGTATTAAAGATTATCTTCTGTTGTTTGTAATTGCGGTTCCCGGAACTTTTCTTGCTTATATATTTAATGTGTATGGAATTAAAATTTTAAGCGCCTCTACCGCCGGCACGTATATTTATTCCCAACCTTTATTTGCCGTAGTTATAGCGATGATTTTCCTAAAGGAGGAATTGAATTTGCATAAAATACTTTCCGCACTTCTGATCGTATCCGGAGTTTATTTATCTAATTTGAAATCAAAAAATGACAGGCAATTACAGGCCGAGGCGATACCAAATTGACAGTCACTATTAATAGTGTTAAGTCAATTGAGAAATGACGCATATCCCATAGAGACACTAAGATCGAAAAGTATCATTCTTAGTGTTTTTTCTGCTTGTGGAAAACTCTTACGCATATCCCACAAAGAGACTAAGATCACAAAGTAAACACTTAACACAACAGGCGTAATCAAATGGATACATTATTTAATCATTCTTATAAATATGAATTTCAATTTTACCATCTGTCGTTATCGTGCCGCGGTACATTCCTTCTGTATTAAAAGGCATAGCCATGTTGCCATACTTATCCAGCGCGATCAGTCCTCCGTCTCCTCCCATATCGCCCACTTTTTTTATTACCTTTTTACCGGCATCTTCCACCGAAAGCCCGCTATATTCCATTAAGGCCGAAAGATCGTGCGCCACTACATTACGAATATAAAATTCGCCCCACCCGGTACATGAAACCGCAACCGTGTTATTATTGGCGTAGGTGCCGGCTCCTATTATGGGAGAATCCCCAATGCGCCCGTATCTTTTATCGGTCATTCCGCCGGTGGAAGTTCCTGCTGCAAGATTTCCATTGGCATCTAAGGCTACGGCGCCTACGGTTCCAAATTTATAATCTACATTTTTTGCACCCAGCTTCGGTTGATGAAAACTATGCTTCATTTTATTTTTTATGGAATCTTCTTTTAAAGCATCCTGCAATCCCTGCCATCTTTCCGGGGTGAAAAAATATTTTGGGTTCACAATTACAAGCCCCGCTTCTTTAGCAAACTTTTCAGCACCGGTCCCGGCCATCATTACATGTTCCGATTTTTCCATTACTGCCCTTGCAGCGCTTATAGGATTTCGGACAGTAGTAACACCGGCCACTGCACCGGCAGCAAGCGTTTTGCCATCCATTATAGACGCGTCTAATTCATTTCGGCCTTCATGAGTAAATACAGCTCCCTTTCCGGCATTAAATAAGGGATTGTCTTCAAGCGTATTTATAGCCGCTTCAACAGCATCGAGGCTGCTTTTACCGGCTTTTATTTTTTCAAAACCAGTTTTTAAAGCCAGTGTAAGCGCTTCGGTATATGCTTTTTCTTTTTCAGGCGACATGTTCTTTTTTAAAATAGTTCCCGCGCCCCCATGAATAACCATCGCATATTTTGCGCGTATATCGACATCCGTGTCTTTATTTAGTTTACCATCTTCAACCCACCACCAATACCAGGTTCCACCATTTGCTTTGGCTGTATTAAAATCAGAAACGGAAAAATTTCCCGCGCCGGTATCACTGCCTTGTATTTCATAAACATGCAGCGCTTTTTTGTTGGCTACCCACTGCAGGGCTTCATTATGAATGACGCTTTCAGGCGCCTTTTCTTCATCAGATAAAATAAAGTAAGCTTTGCTTTCTCCAAACACTTTCGCATTTCCGTTCTCATCGATGCACACGGCTGTTCTTTCATTTGGCGCAATCCCCTTAGGAAAGAGTCCCCAATCTTTAATAATGCGGGCCATAAAGGAAACGTGCCTGCCTTCCCGTTTGCGCGTAAGGTAATGCTGGTCGCTAATTACGTCTTGCAGAAAGGGCGCATGCAGCAAATCATTGTTATACAAAGTTACTCCCTGGATATAGGGATTATTTAAAACCTCGTCTGAAACAACACTTCCTTCTTCTCCGCTATAATATATTCCGCTTAAAATGGCACAGCCGGCACTGGTTCCACCAACAGGAACTTTCTTTACATTCAACAAGTAATTAATGGCTGCCTGTGTTTTAGTACCTCTCCAAAAATTCATATAACGCGATTGATCGCCTCCTGCAATAAAAAGCATTTCTGCATTGCGGATGGTATTGGCCACGGTATCATTGTCGCCTAAATCACGCGAAGTAATATTTAAAGTTTCCACGGAATTTACGCCTCCCAATTCATAGATATCTTTATTGTAGTCGGCGTTTCCGGAGGCCGTAATCACAACAACATCTCCGCCGCCACTCCTGCTGGTCATCCATTTAAAAGCGCTGTTTACATCACCGCCGCCGCCAACAAGAGCAACTCCGCTTCTTGTTTCAGTTACCACATCAGCGGTGTCGCCAATAATTCCGAGCGAAGCCGGATGGCCAATCATTTTTTGAGCATACAATTGCCCATTGCTTAACGATAATATTACCCACAGGTAAAAGGTGCTTTTTAATAATTGAAGCATGATATTGTTGTTTTGAAATTTAGTTTTTGAAAATAATTTACAAAGATGTCTTGCAGGATTTTTAATGAAATAATTTGTTTTTTTTAAACAGGAGCGACCTATTATATACTTTATTTCAAATGGCTCAAAGTACACAAACTTTTTTACCGTGATAGAAAAAAATCCCGTGCATTTGAATAGAAAGACATGAAGAATCCGATTAGAATTATGTATGCCTGCAGTCTCTCTCCGAAGAATCTCTAAGAAAGAATATTTGCCATGTTTTGGATATCATTAAAACAGAAGGCACAGCGCGGTTATTAACCATTTTTTGGAAAGTCAAAAAACAGTAATTCTTTATCCGCATTCTTGAATTCACTCCACTTTTTTATTTTGATGGAAACAGCAAAGGCGCCGCAGGTAGGTATATTATCCACTTGATATTCAGTTAACGAATTTGCAAATTCTGTTATACCCGGATTGTGAGAAAAAACGGCAATCGTATCATACTTATCATCTATGAGATCAATGGCATTATAAAAATTTTGAACAGAAGCTTCGTAAAGAG
>JALZAJ010000444.1 GCA_030948465.1 Bacteroidota bacterium | reverse complement strand
GAATTGAATGCTGAATAGGTTCACAATATTCACAATAAATATTTTAAAAGGCCATCTTTAAAAAGGATGGCTTTTTCTTTTATATCCATCAAGGTAAAAATTTATTTGCCTTTTCGAGGCAACTATTTACCTTTTAACTGCATTTATCCTTTTATAAACAAGTACAATATTTCAGATTTTTACATGGAGACATCACAACTGATCAAAGAAGCTAAACAGGGAAGCGCCGCGGCACAGAAGTACCTGTTTGATCAATGGTCAGAAAAAATGCTGATGGTATGTCGCCGCTATGTAAAAAATACGGAAGATGCAGAAGAATTATTGCTCGATGGTTTTTATAAGTTTTTTAAAAAATTATCATCTTTCGATTACCAGGGAGATGCCGCGTTATACGTCTGGTTAAAGAAAATTATGATTAATGAATGCCTGATGTTTTTGCGCAAAAAAAATGTATTCAATATGGTAACGGATGCAACGGTTGAAGAAATTCCATTGCAGGAAGAAGGGCTTAATAATTTATCTGCTGCTGAAATTTTTAATTTAATTGTTCAGTTGCCTGTTGGTTACCGAACCGTGTTTAACCTGTATGTGATTGAGGGAATGCCGCACGCGCAAATTGCTGCGCTACTGGGGATTGCAGAAGGTACCTCAAAATCGCAGTTCAGTAAAGCCAAAATATTATTACAAAAAATGTTATTACAAAACGATATAGAATATGCTAAACGAAAATCGCAATAATGGTTTTCATTGGAAGAATAAACTAGAAAGATTAGAAAGTTTACCCGGTGAAACATTCAATAAAGAAGTTGCGTGGGATATGCTTCATGGCCGGTTACAGAAAAAGAGCGTGAATAAAAAAATTGTGTGGTTGTATGCTGCCGCGGCAAGTTTATTGATTGCGTTAACTTTTACCTGGTTTCCGCCTGCCAAAAAAGAAAATGTTACGGTTAAAAATGTTAAGCATGCATCCATTCAAAAATCTTCATTAATTAATTTAAATAAAGATTCAATGACAGCTATTCGCATAAAATCTTCTGAGAAAAAGCCTGTTAGCTCTATTGAAAGCCACGAGAAAATAATGAATTCAGTGGATCGGAAAATATTTACTATTGGAAATATTACAATCAAAAATGAGCAAGAAAAAATTACAGCGCCCGAAATAAGCAATAATACTATATCCCCGGCAGACATTCGATCAAATATAGTTGCCATTGTTCCGGAAAGAAAAAAATTACCGGTTGTCCATATAAATGAATTGGGCGATCCGGTTGAAGAGCCACCTATAATGGCACATAAAACAGAAACACATTCTTTTCAAATAAAGATTGCTAACCAGGAAGTTTTTGTAATTCCTTCCATTACTTCCAGAAAAACCGGCTTCACTATTTTATCAACGAAAAATTCTCCAAACTAAATAAAATGAAAAAAATAATTCTCGTATTGACGCTTCTGGTAAGCGTTCTGCCAAACCTTTGTGCTCAATCTAACGGCAATGCCGATAAAGCTTTTGAGATTCCCTCAAATATTATTATCAACAGGCGATTTTATATTGATCTTACTAAAGGGAACAAGCTTGAAATTGAACTAACGGATATTACGGATATTGAACGCATAGCTAATATTGATTCCCTGCTGAAAGTTTTTATCGCCGATATCACTCCATTAAAGGATTCGCTTTCCGATCAGCTTACAGCAAAGCGCATAGATTACGTAACCGATACGCAGGGCAGAAAAAAAATAAGACTTCAACAGTTCGGGCCAAAAGGTAATAGCTACCTAATAAAAAATGGAGAGCTTGCATCATTAAAAACAACACAGGACACTATTAATATTATTGGCGTTATTAGTAATCCGCCAAAGCCCTCACAAAAAATAAGCCTTACGCATGCCCGTTATTATCACCTTATGTTTTATCTGAACGATATTAATGAACTAACTGGCTATATGAATGGAACATTAACGGAGAAAATTTCTACCATTGAAAACAATGTAAACACAAAGTGGCCACTTATTTTAGGCACAGGCTCACACTATCTTAAGACAGACA
>JALZAJ010000440.1 GCA_030948465.1 Bacteroidota bacterium | reverse complement strand
CACACCTGATGCTTTCCGGGGAACTTAAGGGAAGGGTTTACAATCCTTACTGGTATTTTAAAGATTCAAGCGACAGTATAAGCAGCCAGTTGGACCTGGTAATGCTAACGCATGGCTGGCGCAGGTTTAACTGGAGTGATGTAGTTAAGGGCGAATACCCAAAGATAAACTATGCAAAAGACACTGCCTACCTTACTTTGTCGGGAAAATTGTATGGAGCATCTGCAGCACAATTAAGAGCAGGCAACAGTATTGTTCTTTTAATGAACAACAAAACACAGGGCAGGAAAATGATCGTGCTGCCCGTAGAGCCTGATGGAACTTTCAATGACCGCACCAATGTCCTTTTTGACACAGCTAATATTTATTACCAGGTTTCTAAGGGAAAAGGACTCGGAGATGTTTCGGTGAAATTTATGGAAGACCGGCTGCCACCGCTGCGAAACAGTATCGCCGCCAATGGAAATTTTTACACCAAATTTTTTGATACAACAGGCAACGCCCGCCATTTGGAATTGGCAAATCAATTAGCTGAATTATTAAATAAGTATAAAGGAAAAGTGCTGGAGACTGTTACTATTCGTGCCAAAACGAAATCAAACGTGGATGTGTTAGAGGACAAATATACTTCCGGGCTTTTTAAAGGCGGCGATGGTTATCAGTTTGACCTGATAAATGATACAAGAGCTTTGGGTTCCGGTACTATTTTTAATTATTTACAGGGGCAGGTGGCCGGTCTGCAAATAAACACTGCAAGCAATCCTCCCTCACTGCAGTGGCGCGGCGGTTCGCCGCAATTATACCTGGATGAAGTTCCGGCAGATCCCTCCTTTGTGTCCTCAATTCCTATTACCGATGTTGCATATATAAAGGTAATGAGGCCTCCTTTTTTCGGCGGATCAAATGGAGCGAATGGCGCAATTGCCATTTATACCCGCCGGGGCGATGATGCAAAACCTTCGCCCGGCAAAGGACTTAATAACAATACGGTAACCGGCTACACCGGTATTCGTGAATTCTATTCACCCAATTATGGAACTTTTAATGCAGATGATGAAAAACAGGATCTACGAACAACTGTCTATTGGAATCCCATGGTGTTAACCACTCCTCTTGAGAATAAGGTTACGCTTACATTTTATAATAATGATATCAGTCGTGCTTTTCGTTTAATTATAGAAGGCATGACGAAAGACGGGCGGCTGGCGCATTTGGAACAGATCATGGAGTAGTAGCCTTCCGGACTTTTATGTAATTTTTTCTAAAGATTTTTTATTAAATGCACATCTGTTTACCTGCGTCCATCCGAATGAAATTTTATTAATCCATCCATTGGGTTTTTCAAAATCGTTCCGGTATGCAATTCATACTTTATACATAATTGCTCCAGCACGTCTTTAAAACCAAAGGCAATACTTCCGGTAAAATGCACTGGAAATTTCCGGCTTTCTTTATATTTAATTATATGGGTAGTGAAAAAATCGTCAAGCCCGTTTTCAATAATATTTTCAACCATATAGTGGCCACGGTTTTCCGCTAAAAAAATGGCGAATGACGCGAGATACCTGTTGGGTAAAGGTTGTGTATAAACTGCGTTGAGGATCTCATTCTCGGTTGTTACAAATTTTGCATCAAATCTTGCCCGCAGATCATCATCGAAAATATTATACAGATAATGCTGTATCACTTTCTTGCCCAGGTACGCGCCGCTTCCTTCATCGCCTAATATAAAACCGATACCGGGGCTATTTTTTGCTATACGCTTTCCATTAAAATAACAGGAATTTGAACCCGTTCCGAGAATGCAGGCAATTCCTTTTTCATTTCCGCATAATGCTCTTGCTGCACCGGAGAGATCATTATCTATATAAATAAATGTATCCGGAAAAATGTTTCGGAATGCCTTCTTTACAATTTTAATATTATCAGGGTTTTTGCAGCCCGTGCCATAAAAATAAATTTCATCTATTGCAGGTTTATTTATCAATGGAAGTACATTTTGTTCTAAAACGTTCTCCATACCGCTTCGGGTTACGAAATACGGGCTGAGCCCCTGGGTATTAAAAATAGTTTTTCGGTTCCCCTTTAAAATGCACCATTCCGTTTTTGTGGAACCGCTGTCAGCAATCAATTTGATGGTTGGCATGTTTATCTCATGTTTATTAAGGAAATTTGCAAATCTCAAAATAAAATTAGATAATTAAGAATTGTATGCGCAATAAAAAATTACAGGTATGGCTTCCCTTAATATTGAGTGTTTGTATGATCGCGGGCATGTTCATCGGCTACCGGCTAAAAAGCAATATGCCCAATTCCGGTATTTTTTTTATTGACAGGCAGCGCCCTGTTCAGGAAGTGATAGACCTGGTAAACAATAAATATGTTGATAAAGAAAATGAGGATTCATTAGGTGATGCGGCCATAGAGGCGATTCTTGCGAAACTTGATCCTCACTCCGTTTTCTTACCTCCACGCGAACTGAAAGAAATAAATGAAGATTTGGAAGGGCAATTTTACGGGATCGGTATCGAGTTTAATATTTTCAGTGATACTATAAATGTAGTGAATGTATTGCCCAACGGGCCCTCCGATAAAGCTGGTCTCATGGTGGGGGATAAATTTTTAAAAGTGGGAGATTCTGTAATTACAGGAAAAAATATCAGCTATGAAAAAATAAAAAAATTGTTAAGAGGCGGAGGTGGCAGCGTTGCTGAAATAACTATTTTAAGAAATGGCGTTACAAAAAAAATAAACATAACAAGGGGACTTATTCCTTTGTACAGCCTGGATGCAGCCTATATGATCACCGACACGGTTGGATATATCCGTTTAAATAAATTCTCAGAAACCACTTATAAAGAATTCATGCAGGCAACTGATAATCTTCAAAAGCAGGGCATGAAAAGTATGATACTTGACCTACGCGATAATGGCGGCGGCATACTAACGGAAGCGACCCATATCGCCGATGAATTTTTAAGCGGTGACAAGCTCGTTACTTATACAGAAGGGTATCATTCTCCGAAAAAAGAATATCGCTGCAGCAAAGAAGGCGTTTTTGAGACAGGAAAATTAGTTGTGCTGGCCAATGAAGGCACTGCATCTGCCAGTGAAATTTTAATAGGCGCCCTGCAGGATTGGGACAGAGCTACGATTCTTGGAAGACGCACTTTTGGAAAAGGATTGGTGCAGGAACAATATGAACTAAGCGACGGTTCCGGGCTGCGGCTTACCGTTGCCCGGTATTATACACCGCTTGGCAGGAGTATCCAAAAATCTTACAAATCCGGTAACGAAGAATATAATAAAGACCTTATGAACCGGTTTCATAACGGCGAAATGAGTTATGCTGATTCTATAAAACACACGAACGAAACCGCGTATAAAACGGGCTCGGGCAAAACGGTATATGGAGGCGGCGGTATAACGCCGGATATATTTGTGCCGTATGATACCATGGCTTTTGATAAAGAGATTACGCTCGCTTTTATAAAAGGCACTTTTAATAATTTTATTTATAGAAATTATCTTGATCATGAGACTCAGTTTAAGTCGTACACTTCTCCGAAGGTTTTTGAAGAAAAATATACGGTAGATCTTGCCACACTTAACAGCCTTAAAAATTATGCGGCAAAAGATTCTATTAATTTTAATCTTGATAATTTGAAAGAAAAAGCGCTGCTTCAAAAACAGATTAAGGTAATGACAGCAAGGCAAATCTGGCGAACTCAGGGATTGTATGAAGTAAGTAATCCTGTAGATGAAACCGTAAAAAAAGCCCTGGAATTCATTAAAAGCAGCTCGTTGCTGCAAGCGACAAAATAATGCTTCTGCCCCTATTTTTTTTACCTTTATACCTATTAATTATAAATAGAAACTCATGTGGCTTAATAATATATTAGAAACCATTGGTAATACGCCTTTGATCAGATTAAATAAAATTACAAAGGATCTACCCTGCACCGTTTTGGCGAAAGTGGAGTATTTCAACCCAGGCAATTCTATTAAAGACAGAATGGCGATAAAAATGCTTGAAGTAGCTGAGCAGGAAGGTAAGATTAAGCCGGGAGGCACTATAATTGAAGGCACTTCAGGAAATACAGGAATGGGGCTCGCACTTGCAGCTTGCGTAAAGGGATATAAATGCATTTTTACAACTACCGATAAGCAATCAAAGGAAAAAGCAGATATTCTAAAAGCAATTGGCGCCGAAGTGATCGTGTGTCCAACCAATGTGGATCCGTCGGACCCGCGTTCTTACTATTCTGTATCTAAAAGACTTGCTGAAGAAGTTCCTGATTCCTGGTATGTAAATCAATATGATAATCTTGCAAACAGGCTTGCCCACTACGAACAAACAGGCCCTGAAATATGGAATCAAACGGAAGGCAAAGTAACCCACCTTGTAGTTGCCACCGGCACGGGCGGTACTATAGTGGGAGCCGGCAAGTATTTAAAGGAAAAAAATCCTGATATAAAGGTTTGGGCTATTGATAGTTATGGCTCGTTGCTCAAGAAATACTTTGATACCGGGGAACTTGATGAAAACGAAGTATATCCATATATAAGTGAAGGCTTCGGGGAAGATTTTGTACCGGCCAATTACGATATGAAGTATATAGACACCTTCACTAAAGTAACTGATAAAGACGGAGCAATCATGGCCCGGCGCATTGCGAAGGAGGAGGGATTATTTTGCGGGTATAGCGCCGGAAGTTGTCTTCAGGGGCTGATGCAGTTAAAGAGCGATTTAAAAAAGGGAGACGTTGTGGTTTGCATTTTTCATGATCATGGCAGCCGGTATGTAGGAAAAATTTACAACGATCAATGGATGATGGAAAGAGGATTTCTTGAAGTGAAAACCTTTAAAGACCTGGTGAGCGGTCGTGGCGCAAAAAAGCTCCTTTCAGTAAAGCCAAAACAAACGGTTGCAGAGGCAATTGCTATTATGAAGCAATATGATATTGAAAATCTTCCGGTTATGAACG
>JALZAJ010000437.1 GCA_030948465.1 Bacteroidota bacterium | reverse complement strand
AGACTTGCATTAGCAATGGGCAAAGCGGTAAGGTCGCTCACCATTGTTTGAAAATTCAAAAGACTTTCCAGCCTGCCTTGCGCAATCTCCGCCTGGTAAGGCGTGTACTGTGTGTACCATCCCGGGTTTTCAAAAAGACTTCTTAAAATTACACTAGGAACGATCGTATCATAATATCCCTGGCCTATGTAGGATTTATAAACTTTATTCTGCCTGGCGATTTCTTTTAGTTCTTCCAGGTATTGAAATTCACTCACAGGTTGCGGAATATCAAGCGATCCTGAAGTTCGTATTCCGCGTGGAACTGTTCTGTCAATAAGGTCTTCGAGGGAACCGGCGCCAATTTCTGCGAGCATTTGTTTTGTCTCTTCCTCATTAGGCCCAATGTGCCTGGTTGCAAATTCACAAGATTGTTTTTCAAATAAATTCATATAATGCTAAGATAATTTTTTACTTAACCGAAAGGCCTACTGCTACACACTTTCGCTCTATTTGTCTAAAAATGGAAGCGCGAAGTTACGCCGCAAAAAGCAGAAAAATATTACAGAAATGCTGTCATTACAATCTTTTGAATTTGAGTGAAATAAAATTCGTTCGAATCGCATTTTACCAAATAAATTCTCAATTTTTTTAGATTGAATCCTAATTAAGGAAACGGATTCTTTCCCTGTATATTTACAAAATGAGATAGGATTTGTTTAGTCGGACAATAATTAAAGGCTCAAAAAAAAATTCATCCAAAATGTATCTTCGCCAAATGGAGAAAAATATTTTAGATAATTGGGAAAAAAAATCAGGACAAAATCAAAAAAAATATAAAGATTTTCTTAAACGAGCTGACAAGAATAAGGTGTTGAAAGCACTGCCAGTCTTGCACGAAGAAGCATTTGAAAAAATTGATTGCCTCACATGCGCTAATTGCTGCAAAAAATTTTCACCCCGATTTAAAACTCCTGATATAAAAAGAATTTCCAGGTTATTGAAAATGAAGGAAGGGGATTTTATAGAAACTTATTTGCGGTTGGATGAAGAAGGTGATTATGTTGCCCGGGGCGCTCCCTGCCCGTTTCTTGGTGAAGATAATTATTGCAGTATTTATGATAATCGGCCCGGTGATTGCCATCGTTTCCCTTATACCGATGAAGATGTTTTATTAAAAAGGCCAAACATCACTTTGAAGAATTCGACTTTCTGCCCGATCGTTTATTACGTGCTTGAAAAATTAGGCACGCACTAATTTATTTCTTCAAAGAAGTTTATTAAAAAGCCGGAACAACAACTGTAGGTTTCGATAATAGTGCATTTCAAGTTGTCGCTTTGGGTTCAAAGGTTGCCAAACTTGGAGCCTGGTGCTTTCAACCTAAAACAAACTTACTGAAGGTTGGCAACCTTGCGACAATTTGGAATGCACCCTATAAACATTCTTCGTTCTTTCTTACATTGTGAAAGATTATTTACAATCATATACATGCAAACAAAAAGTCTTTTATGATAGAAATTAACAAAGATGCCATAGCGGAACGCTTTATGCGTTACGTGCAAATTGATACACAAAGCGATCCGCAAAGCAACACATCTCCTTCAACACAAAAACAAAAGGACTTAAGCAAATTGCTTGCGGATGAATTAAGAAAGATGGGGATTACTGATGCGGAAATGGATGAATATGGATATGTATATGCGACCATTCCTTCCAATTCCAAAAAGAAAAATATTCCCGTGATTTGCTTTTGCAGCCATGTGGATACAGCGCCTGATTGCAGCGGAACTAATGTAAAACCTATTCTTCATAAAAATTATGATGAAGAAGATATTATACTTCCTGACGATCCTTCGCAGGTTTTATCTGTAATAACGCATCCCTATTTAAGGAAGCACATTGGCGGGGATGTAATCACTGCAAGTGGAAATACCTTGTTGGGCGCGGATGATAAAAGTGGCGTTGCGATCATAATGCAGGCAGCAGAATTTTTAATGAAAAATCCCGGAATAGTACATGGCGAAATAAAAATATTATTTACTCCCGATGAAGAAATCGGCAAAGGAACCGCCCGGGTTAATATGAAAAAACTCGGGGCGGATTTTGGATACACTCTTGACGGCGGTGAAGCGGGCAGTCTTGAAGATGAAACCTTTAATGCGGATGGCGCAACAATAGTTATCAACGGCGTTATTGCTCATCCCGGTTATGCAAAGAATAAATTAGTAAACGCTCTTAAGGTGGCTGCCGAGATATTGCATGCGCTTCCAACAACAGAATGGGCTCCGGAGGCAACAGAAAAAAAAGAAGGATTTGTGCACCCGGTTCGCCTGGAAGGAATAGCAGAAAGGGCAACCATTGAATTTATCATACGTGATTTTGATGTTGATGAATTAAAAGAACATGGCAAGAGATTACAAAGCATTGCCGGGAATGTTGTGAATCATTACCTGGGAGCATCAATGGAATTTAAAATCACGGAGCAGTATAGAAATATGAAACAGGTATTGGATGAAAATCCCCAGGTGGCAGGGTATGCAGCCGAGGCCATTGCGCGTGCAGGCCTGGACGTTATAACAGAAAGTATTCGCGGTGGTACCGACGGAAGCAAGCTTAGCTATATGGGTTTGCCTTGTCCAAATATTTTTACGGGTATGCAGGGCATTCACTCAAAGCTGGAGTGGATTGGC
Source organism: Bacteroidota bacterium (assembly GCA_030948465.1). Lineage (GTDB taxonomy): Bacteria > Bacteroidota > Bacteroidia > Chitinophagales > Chitinophagaceae > Ginsengibacter. The sequence continues at coordinate 3,941 of JALZAJ010000437.1, read as the reverse complement.
GTGAACGATATGGCCAAGGCTGCAGAGACTGTAGTGCATTTGTGTATGATATGGGAAGAAGAAGCACCTGAATTTCTAAAAAGAGCAAAATGATTATTTGCCTTTTTAACGATTTAAAGATGAAGTTTCCATCTTACACCTGAGCATACGATTTACTATATTTGTACGTATAAAATAAGAAATATGAAAAGTAAGCTCACAGTTCTCGTTGAGGAAAAAAACATACGGTTTGCAAAAAGATATGCCAAAGAAAAAAACACCAGTGTTTCATTCTTATTGAATCAATTTCTCGAGGATTTGCAACGGAACAGCGCCAGGAAAAAAAATATTACCAATGATAAATGGGTGGAAAAATACGCGGGCATTTTTAATACAGGGTCCAGCGACTTAAATCACGATTTTTTTGAAAAAAATAAATGAAAAAAATTTTTCTTGATGCTAATGTAATAATTGACTTTTTAAATAAGTCGTCATTTTATCACCTGGAGGCAAAGCAAACGGTAACTATTGTAAGACAGCATTACGGAAAACCATTTATATCTTCAACCACCTTCGCCATAGCTTACTATATGTTTGGAAAATATATTTCTAAAAAAGAAAGGCTCAATAAGATTATCAGGGAGGTGTTTTCTGAATTTAAATTTATTGGCGAAGATGAAAAAATAATGAAGCAGGTCTTAACCAGTGACTTTCCTGATCTTGAGGATGCCCTGCAATATTTTACCGCTGCCTTTTTGCCGGCAGATTTGATCATCACAAGAAATGTGCATGATTATTTCCTTTCGAAGATTCCTGTTTTATTGCCTTCTGAATTTATAGAATTTTATTACACTGCCTGATGCGAGAGCTGGATTTGCCTGGTGCGTGATTTAATTTGGATAGATCGTTAATTAAAGTTAAAGTTTCCGATAGTATTTTATTGAACCAACCATTTATAAAATAACTTTTTACATTTGTTCAAATACTTATTAAATGGATCTATTTTTTCTGCAGTTGGATAGTACCGCTGCAAAGGCCGCTCCTAAAGTTCAAAATCTGTGGGAGGTGCTGGTAAGCGGAGGGGTGATCATGATTCCCTTAGGCATATTATTTATTGGGGCTGTCTATTTCTTTTTTGAAAGACTGATCGCTATAAATAAGGCGGCTAAGATTGATGATAATTTCATGCGCATCATCAGGGATCACATCGTTACCGGCAATGTTGCAGCAGCCAGGAGCTTTTCTAAAAATAACAGCAACCCCGTTGCACGTATCATTGATAAAGGAATACAGCGTATAGGAAAGCCGATGGATGCTATTGAAAAAAGCATGGAAAATGTTGGCGTGCTTGAATTGTACAAACTTGAAAAAAATCTTTCAATAATATCTATTGTCGCCCGTATAGCGCCTTTGTTTGGCTTCCTGGGAACAATCATTGGTATGCTTTCTTTATTTAAAGGCATTGCAGCAAGCACTGAATACACTCCAAATACCATCGCTGATGGTATTTATATTAAGATGATCACTTCGGCAACGGGTTTGATCATTGGTATATTAGCGTATATAGGTCACAGTTATCTTGCTGCGCAGATAAACCGTATCGAGAATAAGATGGAAATTGCCAGCGCTGAGTTTACCGATATCTTACAGGAACCTACGCATTGATCCAATTATTAATCGCTGGCTAATAATTATTATTTTTATTATGAGTATAAGAAAACGATTTAAAAACGCGGATACTGAATTAGATACCGGTCCTTTGAATGATATCCTGTTTATCCTTATGTTCTTTTTTCTTATCATTTCAACATTAGCCAATCCTAATGTTATTAAAATGAACAATCCGCATGCTACCAGCGATACCAAGGCAAAGCAAAGTGTGATTGTAAGCATCAATAAGAACCGTGATATTTTTGTTGGTCAGCAAAAAATAAATTTTGATTCTCTTGAATCTCTTTTGCAACGGCAACTTCATGTTGGTGATAGTCTAAAACCCGCCGTAGTTATAAACGCAGATTCTCTTGTAAGCTGGGGAGATATCGTGAGAATAATGCAGGTTGCAAAAAAGTTAGGAGCCACCACATCAGCTTCCGTACGCGGAATTAAATAATCCGTGCGCACTCGCTTATTAATTCAAAAATCTCATCTTCTTCACCATGCTTTCAGCATTCTTTGCTTGCCATATATATCTTCCCTGATTTCTGTTTTAAAATTACTTTCTTTAAAAATTTGCAGTACTTTATTTGCATAATTCTCATGTACTTCCATATAAATTTTTCCTGAAGGATTTAAATGAACTTGTGCAAATTTTGCGATCTTCTTATAAAAAATAAATGAATCATTATCCGGGACAAACAAAGCAATACCTGGTTCGAAGTCAGTTACATTTTTAGATAACACTTTCTTTTCATTCTCCGGAATGTAGGGCGGATTACTCACTATCACGTCGTATTGGTTGAGCGAATTCCATGTGGTTTCATCCAAAAAATCATTACACACAAAATCAATTTTTGCCTGCAGATGATCAGCGTTTTTTTTCGCGACAGCTAAAGCCTGTTCATTCACATCCAATGCTATCACATCGATATTGTTTAATTCTTTTTTTACTGAAATGGCGATGCATCCACTTCCGGTACCAATATCCAAAATTCTTAATCCGGCGACTGTGGCATCTTGTTCCGGTAAAATGTCCTTAGTATTTTTTATGTCAACGATCATCCAACTTACGAGTTCCTCAGTCTCCGGGCGTGGAATAAGTACATGTTCATTTACAAAAAACTTTCGTTTGTAAAACCAGGCTTCATTCAAAACGTATTGAATAGGCTTATGAAGCAGCAATTCATTTTTATACACCTCTAATTGCAATAACTGATCATTATTTATTTTATAAGAATCACCTCGCCTCTCCCGCCTTTCTAAGTGAGTTACATTTTCGAATATCCAATCACTGATAGTAGCAGCTTCTCTTGCTTCATAAATGCCTTCAAGGCTCGTGATAAAATCTTTATAAATCTGTTCCGTTGTCATTATCGCAAACTTAATTATTTTGTGAAGCAATAGTTTTTTTAAACTCTTTATAATTTGAATACTGATGAACAATATATAACCCGGTGCCTTCAGCTTGCTAAATTAGGTGAAGGCAATGTAGCCCCCAATCCAATGGTAGGCTCGGTGCTTGTTTTTGAAAATAAAATAATCGGAGAGGGCTATCATCAAAAATATGGTAAGGCTCATGCAGAAGTGAATTGCATAAATAGCGTGGACGAGAAAAATAAATATTTAATTGCTAAAAGTGTACTGTACGTTTCTCTTGAGCCATGCTCACATTTTGGAAAGACACCGCCTTGCGCAGATTTAATTATTGAGAATAAAATTCCAAAAGTAGTAATTGGCTGCAAAGATGTTTTCAACCAGGTGGCCGGAAGAGGAATACAAAAATTAAAACAAGCAGGCATTGAAGTGATCTCAGACTGTTTGGAAAAAGAATGCATTGATCTTAATAAGCGCTTCTTTACATTTCATGAAAAATTCAGGCCTTATATAATTTTAAAATGGGCGCAAAGTGCTAATGGAAAAATTGGAGGAACTGAAAAGAAAAGAATCATTATCAGCAACGACTACAGCAACAGGCTGGTGCACAAATGGAGAAGCGAAGAAGCCGCCATTTTAATCGGAACGAATACCGCAATAGAAGATGATCCTTTTTTAACAACAAGATTATGGCAGGGAAAAAATCCGGTAAGGATTGTTATAGACAAAAAACTTCAGTTGCCTGTAACGCTAAATATTTTTAATACAGAAGCAAAAACAATTATCTACAACCTTGTAAAAAATTCTACTGAGGGAAACCTCGCTTATATCAAAATTGTTCATGGAACTTCTAACGAAGAGAATGGAAAATTCATTGACCAGTTGCTTCATTCACTCTTCGAATTAAATATTCAGAGCGTGCTGATCGAAGG
>JALZAJ010000423.1 GCA_030948465.1 Bacteroidota bacterium | reverse complement strand
TGTTATACGTTTCCGGGGCGGTTACTCTCTATCAGCTTTGATTTAGTTCATTCATTAGTTCAACGGCTTTACTTTCTTTAGCGCCACGAAAACTTTTGTTATAAATGACATTGCAACGCAAGGCCTTCAAGCCGCTCATTCCCTGGAGATCCTTAAGCGTTAATGATTCAATTTCGGAACCGATATAATTGATAAACTGTAAATAATGAATATAGTTCATGTACTCTCGTGCCTCGTTCTCGTGTGAGTAAACTATGGCGATTTTACCGGGTTGAGTAAGCCTTTCTCCTGATCCCTTAATGTTGGCTTTATCAATTCGTTTCTTGATAATTTCATAACGGGCATTGTATGCTCCGTCCACGTCAAACTTTTTTTCTTCCATCCTGAACCGGATACTAAGCGGCTGGCTATGAACTAAAATAAGCGAGCAAACATCCAGCTTACATTTGAGATGAGGTTTTAAAAGATGAATTTCATTTTCAATCTCACAGGTTATCATTAATTGCCAAAGCCGAAGATTTTGTAAATACAGTTCATGAAAGCCTTTATTATTTACCATCGATTGGCCAATGTATAAATTATGTTCGACCCCATCCGTTTTATATTTTTCAAAATAATGAGGGAACATAGCCTGGGCAGCCTGCTGAACTTTATCAAGATACCCTGAAATATTTTCATTAATAATCCTTACGCTGTGATCATAATCTTTTCTTTTTTTGTATAACAAGCCTAAGCCGGCATCCAATTGACTTTCATAATGCTGCAGCGCTTCATGTATCTCCGTATTCAGGCTATGGAGGTGATTAAACACCGGGTATATATCCTGTTTAAGAAAATCTAAAACTACATTTTCATCGCCTGCTGTTAATTCCTTTCCCAGTTGCTGGATATAAGTTTCCACACGAAAGCGGAGATCTTTATAAACGGGTAACGCAAATTTTTTGACAGAAAGATTCAATATATTTTTCGCAAGGGAGAGCTGCTCAATCAGGTCGCATTGAATGGCGCGATTTCTCTCCACAGACGAAGCCTGTATATCCGTCTGGCCATACAAAGGAAACACATTTGAAAAAACAATGTCTTCCATTTTATCCTCATCACTGCTCAGTTTTAATTCCAAAAATCTTTCCGCAGCTTCTATAAACCGCCAGGCCACTGTTGAATGAATTGCTGTACATTTTTGACGAATGATGGCATCGATCTGGTTCTTCATTTCATCCTGAGATCGCTTCATCGCAATAGTGAACAGCGAGATCACTTCCTGTAATTTAAAAACGGTAATCGTATTAAGTACATAGGATTCTTTGCTGGCAACCTCAAGAATTCCAATTAGTTCGTCGTTATAAAACATGGGCATGGCGAGATAGCTCCTGAAACCCAGCTTCGCAAGTTTTTTTGCCAATATATCTTCGGCGGTCTTTTTCTCATCTATGTTTTGAAAAATGAGGGGCTGATTTTTTTCAAATAAAAACTGATTTGACTGGCTGCAAAACGCGTCATCGATTTTTATATTTTTTTTGTCACCAAGTACAATGCTGTTTCCAAAACCAATGGATTGCAATAGTTCTCTTTCTTTATTATAAGAAATAAAACCTGTCTGCAATCGTGGAATATTTAGCATGGCACTAAGATTTTGTTGAATTTGCCCGATGCTTTCAGGCTTCATCAAAGAATCTTTTTCAATTAAATCAAATTTCAATGCAGAAACAGATTCTTCGCGGGTTACATCGAACAACGTAAGTATGGTAAACCCTTCAAAACTGAAACTGTTGGGAGGTATTTTTTTCTTCCATAATTGAATATTTCCAAAATTATTGATAAGCTCATATATCTCTTTCTCTGAAAGAGCTTTAACATCCGGGCCAGGCACTATCTCGGTAAAATCAACATTTATGAAAGCTCTGTAACGGCGGATAATGGAAGTTTGCTTGTCCCGGATATGAAAAAATATATTAGGCGAAAGACTAACGTTGGCTTTGTAATAACCATTAAGTATAGTTATAGAGCTAAACATATAAATCAAATCGGCCTTACCTTCAGGCGTTTGAATGTCTTCATCCGCTCCATCCAAAATATTCGTAAACCGCTTTGTAAGATTAAACAGCAAAGGCCTGAATGGAACTCCGACCGCCTTGATTTCATTGGTGGTAGTAAGTGATGGAAAAAATGGCGTTAAAAGTAATTGGATTTCGTCCCGGTATTTTTCGATCAGGCTGGTATCGTGAAATGGCTTATTAAGTTCGGGAATTTTTTCTATGCTCTTTAATACTTCTTTTGCCCTGTCTGACTCAAAGGGATCGGGCGATGCCGCCTGTTCTTTCCACCATTCAATGAGTTTTTTAAAATTGATTTTCAGTTGGAAAGGCAAATCAATATTATCGGCAAAAAAAGTATTTTTATAATGACGAATATATGGCGTAACCATAATCAATAATTGTTTGAATTACTAAACAGATATCGAAATTAACTGGATCAGTTACGCAAAATTAAATAAAACCAAAAATCCCTCCTTACCACATATCCAAAATATCATTCTCCTATGTTCGATCTATCGAGGCACGCAAGTACTGCAAAAACAAAAGATATTACTGAAGCAATCGTCCTGGCTGTGTGCAGCTTATTCCATGGACCTTCAAAATTTATTCGAAGCGTTGAAATTTCTTCGGCGGAAGAAGCCGGTAAATTAGCTTTTGCAAGAGTATCATTTAAAGGCACGTTTCCAAAAATTGTAACGCCAAAAACGCCAATCGCATATAGCAATGAGGCAATCACTAAAAATATAAAACGGGATGAAACCGGGCGACTATAATTAAAAAAGCAGCTAACCGGTAATATTACCAAAGCGCCAAAGAAACCTATAAAAAAAAGGGGATTAAGAATTTCTTTATTAATGGATTGCATAGCATCCAGGTACTCTCTGTCTGGCAGGCGGCCTAATCCTAAATTCACTGAACAGGAATAGGCATACAAAAGCCCTGAGCTAAGCCCGGTGAGCGTTGCAGTAATAAGAAGTATAAGAGTTGCCGTTGTTATTTTTTTTAGATTTTTGCCGCCTGCATACATTCTAATAATTTTTAGTAAATAGAAGTTTTCTGATTGGTTTTTATTGGCGAAAAAAATAACCAGGTTAATTTTTTATCTCACGGGATTACGTCTATCACGTTAATTGTTTCGTTTACGCATTGGATGGCAGGGAATTCAATGAACTTTCTGACCGAACCGTCAGCCGATTAAAGAACTATAAGCACAGAATATGTACAAAAGTTCATCAAGAATTTTCAGCCCGGACTACAGACCAATAGCGAAAAAAAAGCTGATGAAATGCACGTTAGCCCTGCTATTGCCAATGCGCTTATTGCGTGTAGTGCTGCTCTTGC